>NZ_OSDX01000068.1:0-21769 GCF_900382755.1 Vibrio sp. Evd11 | reverse complement strand
ATTATAACTCTTTACCATGCTGTTCAAAAAACACTCACGAAAGATCAACACGCCCTAGACATAAACAAAAACATTTTGAAAGGCAATGTCGATATAAGACAAGGCGTTTTAGAGGCTAAGGGGTTCAAACGCTATCAATATGATATCGGGATGATTGATTATATGGTGGGGATACGTTGGTGGGACAACGATATTGATACAAGGCTCTATGGTTCCAAAGGAAATGTGGATTTACGTAAATCACTCAATGAAGATTGGATCGATTATCTTGTCGGTGTTCGATGGACCAAAGAACTCAACAAAAGTTGGACAGTACATACCAGCCTAGACATGGGGCTTGGCAGCGACACTGACTTTACCAGTTCTTTGCTAACAGGAGTTCGTTATCAAATTAACGACTGGTCAGATTTAAATCTCGCCTACAAATCCACTTGGGTTGATTACGAAAACAAAGGCACTTTTGAATACGATACTGCCACACAAGGCTTCTTGGTGGGTTGGGCAGCTCATTTTTGATTAGAGAGTCAGGATATTAGAAATTTAGGTAAGCCGGATTCATGGCTTACCTTTCAAATGAAGTCTACCTTTTAAGAAAAGCTGCTGGTGACTTACTTATTGATTCACAGGGTGTGGCACAACACATTCTTGTTTCATGATATTGAGGCCAGCCTCAAGCGTTTCTGCCCACGCTTGCTCAACTTGCTCGTTGTAATGCGGGTCGTACTTTTTAACAGTGTTGAGCAACGAATTAAACCACTCGTTTAGCTCTTGCTCTGAGATATCCATCCCCAAATCTTTATGTCTTTTACCTAGCCTCTTAACCGAGTTTCTCACGCTTGATAAACCTGACGAGTTATAGATTAGGATAATAGAAGCTTTGAGCATCTTGGTTTGTTGCTCTAATCCAATGCTTTCAAATCGTTCTGAAAACCTAGGGTTATGCTCACAAAAATCAGCCAAGAAGGTTTCTAAAAATTCTTGGTCGATCCTGCAGCGCTCAAAGCTCTCATAAAACAGTTCGTTTGGTGACATCTGACAGATCCTTTGCAATATTTGTGAGTCTTCAGGAAAACTTACAAGTTCAGAGCCGGGATTCACAAGCTCTGAACAATCAATACGATCTAATTATACGCCACTATGGCATAAAGTGAACGATGACATAGGGCGAGCTAGGCATAAGTTAAACTATGCTAAAAGTTAAACTACCGCACAAGGCGAACTAAGGCATAAAGTGAGTTGCACAGATCTTATTTCCATCAGGATCTCGCAAATAGGCCATGTAAAGACGACGTTCGTCAGAGCCTCTCGCACCGGGGCCGTTTTCAATACTTGTGCCGCCATTTTCTACGCCAACACGGTGCCACTCATCCACAACTTCAGGTGAAGACGCTAGAAAACCCACCGTCATGCCATTGCCGTGCGTTGCTGGCTGACCATCAATCGGTTTGGTTAAACCTAATACACCCGTTTGGCTAACGTAAACACAGCGTCCTTTCGGATCAACGGAACCTTCGTTGTAACCAAGCACCTTCATAATTGGATCATAGAAAGACTTCGCGCGTTCAATATCTTCAGTACCGAGAAAAACATGGCTGAACATAACTAACCTCTTCTTTTATTGAAAGAACCACCTAAACTAGACCTTCTACTTTGTTTTGTCTAGCCGTGAGATTTCGTCATAGCTGTTGCTTGATCCATTGAGAGAACACTTGGAACTTGGTTCGCTGATCCATCCCTTTCGGACACACCAAGTCATAACCTTTTCCTGATTCGATGCTCATAAATGGTGCGACCAACAGTCCTTGGTCAATCTGTGGTTGCATGAACTCTAGGCGCCCCAAAGCCACTCCCATCGACAATATTGCAGCATCCATTGCCAAGCGATTATCGCTGTAATAATCACACTGCAGAGTACAGTCAACATCACCTTGTGTTTCTTCCAACCAACGTTGCCATGCGGTGATGTCACCACTGTGTATAAAGCGCGCTTGCTCTAAGCGATCAACACCCTTTTCAAGATTGAGTTTTTGCGCATATTCAGGGCTACAAACCGGCGTTCTCACGCCTGTAAATAACCGCTCACTATAGTGATTCGGATAATGACCTTCGCTATAGAAAATTGCCACGTCATAAGGTTCAAACTGGAAATCAGATTGGTTCTGTTTGGTCTGTAATTTGATGCTTAAATTTGGATAGAGTTTTCTAAATTCTGGCAGGCGTGGCATCAGCCAAGACGAAGCAAAATAAGGCGACGTTGCGATATACAATTCGCCGCTTAGTTCTCCAGTTTTGATGTCCGTTAGCTCCGAGAATATCGACTCAAACGAGATGTTGAGCATCGACAAAACACGCTGTCCCTCGGGCGTTAATTCGAGCTTACGAGTTTTACGAATGAACAAGTTGAACTTAAGTTGTTGCTCTAACTTTTTAATGCGATGGCTCACTGCCCCTTGAGTCAAACAGAGTTCATCAGCCGCCTGCGTGAAACTCAAATGTTTGGCTGCAACACTAAAGGTGTGTAGCAGCGACAGCGTTTGTTGGCGATTTTCGAACAATCCCATGGATTAACCTCATTAATTCATATCTCATCATTACTGGTTTGTTGGTGTGTATAACCATCGTATAGATTAAACCACGTAATCTACAAAATAAATGGTGAGTAACATGAAACAGAGTCAAAAACTCAAAGTTGTCGTAATTGGTGGTGGCTCAAGTTACACCCCAGAACTCATTGAAGGTCTCCTTAATCGTCATCACGAACTGCCGATCTCTGACTTGTGGTTAGTCGATATCGAAGAAGGGATGGACAAGGCAAAAGTGATTGCGGATTTAACCAAGCGTATGATCAAAAAAGCCAACTGCGACATCGCTTTTCACCTCACTACAGATAGACAATCTGCCTTAATCGACGCTGATTTCGTGTGTTCACAGTTTCGAGCAGGTCGTTTGGAAGCACGGCTGCGAGATGAGCGAATCGCATTGAAATACCGCATGATTGGCCAAGAAACGAATGGCTTAGGTGGCTTCTCAAATGCCTGTCGCACCATCCCAATTGCGCTAGAAATTGCCAAAGAAATGGAAACACTCTGCCCAGGCGCTTGGCTTCTAAACTTCACCAACCCGTCAGGCATGGTGACCGAAGCCTTGATTAAACACTCAACCATCAAGACGGTTGGCCTATGCAATGTACCCGTCAACATGGAACGTGGCGCGGCTGAAATGCTAGGTGCAGAACGTGCCGACATTACTATGCAAATTGCTGGCTTAAATCACTTGGTGTGGGCGAGAAAAGTGCTTCATGAAGGCAAAGATAAGCTCGGAGAGGTGATTGATCAGTTACTCGGTGGTAACGACCAAATGATGCCGAAAAACATTCCACCCTTTGAATGGGATGGCGAGCTGATTCGATCATTAAACCTCGTGCCATGTGCCTACCTACGCTACTACTACCAATCACGAGATATTCTCGACAAAGAATTCGCAGCTTCAGAGAACAGTACCAACCGAGCAGACCTTGTCGCTAAGGTAGAAGAACAACTGTTGGCGATCTATCAAGACCCGATGTTAGACACCAAGCCTCAGTTGTTAGAAGAGCGAGGTGGTGCGTACTACTCTGAAGCAGCTTGTGAGCTAATGAGCAGTATTCACAACAACAAACGTTCTATCATGCACGTCAACACTCGTAATAACGGTGCGATTCAAGGCCTTCCTGACGACTGCGCAGTTGAAGTGAGTTCGGTGATCACCAGCAGTGAGATCCTGCCATTGAATGTCGAACCTTTTGATAGCGATACTCTACGCCTCATCCAGCAAATGAAAGAGTTTGAAACACTCACCGTGAAAGCCGCAATGACGGGTGATATCGCGATTGCCAAGCGCGCATTGATTCTGAACCCTATTGTCGACAGTGGCTCGCATATCGATGAAGCATTACAAGAAACCATCCGTGAAAACTTAGACTTCATGCCAGCCTTTGCTCACCGATTGAAGCTAGATTGACCTGCAATTAGATAGAAAATCAACTGACATTGAGCACAAGACAACCAACCTTTGCCGCACTGATGAGTAACGCATAGAAACTAAGTAATAAGAAGGCTAGCGATGAAACTGATCTTAAATGCCGATGATTTCGGACTCACAGAAAGTGTTAACCACGGCATCGTCGATTGCTTACAAGCAGGTATGGTCAAGTCGACCACTATTATGATGAATCAGCCGGGCACACAACACGCTGTGGAGCTTTATCACCAAGGGAAAGTCCCAGAGGTTGGTTTGCACTTTACCGTTACTGCAGGAAAACCCCTGACGCCACCTGAGCTTGTTCCTAGCTTGGTGGATGTTCAAGGCAACTTCTTAGACAACGTCACTCTGTTCAATAAAGCCGATGTCGTCGAAGAGCAAGTAACACTTGAGCTCAACGCTCAATACCGAGCGGCCATCAATGCAGGATTAACGATCAACCACATCGATAGCCATCACTTTGGTGGTGTATTTAAACCACTCAAAGCCGCGTTTACTCGCACCGTCAATCAGATTGGTCTTCCGGTCAGACGAATCGATAACATTGTGAATGGTCAAGATTCACTAAAAGTCGCCACACCCGACGCTTTTGATATGCGATTTTTCGATGACGGCGTATCACTTGCTCGTTTACAAGATTTACTGCTGAGCTATCAAACCGTAATGCCGAAAGGGGTTGTCGAATTGATGTGTCACCCATCGCTTTCTGTCACTGATGAGCTTAAGTCATTATCTGGTTATCGTGAGAAGCGTGTTGAGGAATACCAACTTCTCACCAGCCCGGCACTCAAGCAGTGGCTAAACGACCATCAGATAGAGTGTATTGGATTCGACGACCTCAGATAGGGAAACTTGATTCAGGGCTACTCAACAATGCGTTGTGCGCCCTGCCCTTGGTCATGCAGAATATCTTCAGGGTTCAACAATTGGCACTTCTGCATACTCAAACAACCACAACCGATACAGCCGGTTAGGTTTTCTTGTAGCGATTTAATCTGCGCCATCTTGCTGTCGAGTTGCCCCTGCCATTTCTTCGCGACTCGCTCCCAATCTCGCTTAGTCGCGGTCTGGTTCATTGGTAAAGTAGACAACTCTTCGGTGATCTCTTCCAGCTTGAAGCCTATCGACTGCGCCACTTGTATTAGCGCGATTCTGCGCAGCATCGCCGACTGATAACGACGTTGATTTCCGTTAGTGCGAATCGAAGCAATCAACCCTTTGGTTTCATAAAAACGCAACGCCGAAGGTGCGACCCCACTGCGCTCTGACAGCTGACCAATGGTGAGGTATACAATGTTTCTCATGTTGTTTTACTTCCTGTTTAAATAGCCATTTCGTCCTGATACTGACCAGTATAATAGAGTTCACTTTAACTTTAAGTATGAGTTAAAATTTAGGTTTGGACTAAATTGAAAACGACGATCTATCAAGAGCCCAGATTGAACCTTTGGTCTATGACTTCGCTGGACGATTACCATACATACTGTCAAAGCCGGGAATACCTTGCTCCCACACAGGCTGCTCTTCACCAACAATGTTTTTCAATGTATCAATGAAAAGCTTGGTTTTTATTGGAGCATCTCGATGTGGGTACACCGCATAGAAAGTACCGAAGTCATCCAAGTGTAAATGAGTCATGATAGGCACCAACTCGCCGTTCAGTACTTCATCTTCAATCATTTGCGCTGTGACGACGGCGAGCGTACTGCCCGTTAAAGCACTCTTGGAAATCATTTCAACATCATTCACTTTATAAGTCGCGTTGAGTTGAAAATGCTGCGCTTGCCCTTTTTGGTCAACATAGGAAAACTTGTCGATCAGCAATCCCGGAGCGGCATAAATGGTGGCAGGTAATGACTCTAACTTTTCGATGGTGTTGATCTCTCCATGCTCAGCAATGAACTCTGGGGAAGCAACAATCAGCAATCGACTTCGAGCAATCTTACGGCTAATCAGGCTCGAATTCTTTGGCTTACCGATACGAAAACCGATATCAAACCCTTCTTTAACCATGTCTACGATTCGGTCTTCAAGTCTCAATTCAAAATCGACGTCTGGATATTGTTTTTGAAATACAGCAATCGCTTGCTGAACATACTGTCGACCAAACATGGTTGAGCTAGTGATTCTCAGTAAGCCACGAGGCTCTGCGTGGTAGTTTTGCGCTAGGCGTCGAGTGTTGTTCAACAATGCTCGAAGTTGATGCGCTTGATTGACCATCTCATTGCCAGCCGCAGTCAGAGATAACGAACGGGTTGTTCGATTCAATAACCGAACATTGAGCTCTTCCTCAAGACGGCTAATCTGCTTTGAGATAACAGAGCGATCAACGTTTCTTTGCTCCGCCACTTTGACAAACGAACCAAGCTCGACCACTTCAAGTAACAATAATAAACGACTCGATATATCCATAACGCCCTTTGTTGCATTTTAAGCACCAATATTGTGCCAATTTGCCTATTTTTCTCATCTTATTACAAATCTATAGTAGCTGCACATAACGGAGACAACATTAAGTCCCGAACTAATAGAGGAACATCCCATGACACTACTATCTGTAACTAACCAAAATGGCATTGCAACTGTATCTATCAACAACCCACCAGTGAACGTACTGACTTTCGATTTGATCAATGAGATCAACGCATTCGTTCTGTCATTGAAAGATGATCGTGATACCAAGGTTGTTGTATTTAAATCATTGAATGAAAGCTTCTTCTTAGCTCACTTAGATCTCAATGTGATCAACGGTACACAAGGTGGACAAGCGGGTTCGATTGAATTCAATCACATGATTGAGAACATCAAATCAATGAAGCAAGTGTCTGTTGCAGTGGTTGATGGTGTGGCTCGTGGGGGCGGTAATGAATTTGTGATGGCGTGTGACCTAGCTTATGGCACTGAAAACTCAGCGTTCGCACAACCAGAAATTCATGTAAACATCCCAACGGGTGGCCAAGGCGCAGTTCAATTTGCAAGACGCATGGGTAAAAACAAAGCGCTACAAGCATTGTTACTCGGCAACGATTTTACTGCTCAACAAGCAGAGAGCCGTAACATCATCACGCAGTTCGTACCGAAGGCCGACCTAAACGATTTCTTAGCAACAACATTAGGTGTGATCAGCCAGTTAGAAGTACGTGACATCGTTATGTACAAAGAGATCATCGCGGCTTCAATCAAAGATGAGCAAGCGGGCGCAGAGCTAGAGCTTCGTTACTTCCTAGAGCGTGCAAAAGAGCAAAAAACAGCAGCAATCATCGGTGCGTTTCTAAAACATGGCGGACAAACAGAGCGTGAAGCGAAAGACATTCAAGGTATATTCGTTGACACCGCAGCAGAGCTATCACAATAGACAATGACGCAATTAAATGGCCATCGCTTGATGGCCATTTATGTATGTATCTATTTATTTATCTATTTATCTGTGCACCGATGTAGTAATCCTCTCACTCGCTGAAGCAGTTAGATCTGACTCATGATCGATTTCAGACTCTCGGCCATTTCGGCATTGATGATCTCACCCGTTTCTACATTAAAGTTGTCGTAGAAACTTGGCACCGACATCGACCCCTTCACATCAGCATCAAAGTAAGGTGCGGAATTTACCGCAGACGACAACACAGAGCTTGCGCCACCTGGGCCTGGTGATGTGGAGAGCATCACAACAGGTTTGCCTTGGTACACTTTCATGTCGATTCGTGATGTCCAATCAAACACATTCTTAAAGGCTGCGGTGTATGAACCGTTGTACTCTGCAAAAGAGATGACGACAGCATCTGCTTCGCCAATCTTGCTAAAAAAGCGCTGCGCGTGTTGATGAACGCCAGACTCTTTTTCTCTGTCTTCACTGTAAATGGGCATCTCGAAATCATTAAGATCGAGCACCTCTACTTGCGCGTTGTTCGCAAGGCTTGCGGTATAAGCCGCTAATTGTTGGTTGATCGACGTCTTACTGTTAGTGGCGCCAATGGCTAATACTTTCATTGTTGATCCTTTAAATCGGTTAGAAACATTTCTCTAAAGCTGGGAAAGGTACCTTTAGGGTTAAGCCAAAGTACGTTTTTAATGCAGCAAAATAAGAGGGTTCGTCTTCAAGCAACCACTCTTCTGTTGAGCCGTTTTTGCTAATTTTAATTTTCTGGTTAAGTAGCGTGACAATCCCATCTTCAATCGGCAGCGCCGCAATACAGTTCGATGTAAAAATCGATTTCGGGCTGTTAGATGTAAAAAAGTTGCTCGACTCTAAATCGTTCGCACACACGTGAGTCATGTCTAGGCTGTATACCTTCATCCACTCTTCACCCTGCTTGATTTGCAATAGCAAGCCGTACAATTCGTCTTCTATGAAACGGAAGGTCTGTAAATCATTGGACTGCTCAAGATCGGTTTCTAGCAGCAACGGAGCTCGAGGTGTAAAGGTGCCAAAGCCCGCATCCACCAGCCATTGCTTGTCATCAATAGTCACCATGGTCACGCGGTGGCTGCGTCCTGTCGGCTCACCTGCGAGGTGAACACGGCCAAATAGGCTTCTGGCTTCAAAGCCCAAGTGGGTTAACACATTCAGCAGCAGTCCATTAAGCTCTTGGCAATAACCACCTCGCTGATTAACCACCAGCTTTTGGTAAAGCGCTTCCGGAGATAGTTGAATCGCTTGTCCATTGATCACATCGAAGTTTTCGAATGGGATACTTCTGTGTTGATGCTGATGAATGGCTTTGAGGCTTTCGACGGTAATAACACTCGTTTCAGATAAGCCTATTCGTGCAAAATATTCAGTCACTTGATTCTGTTCCATACCCTAACCTGCTTAATTTTTCTCACCTGCAATTCGTCATTTGTTGGTCTATACAACCATCAGGCGATTGTCTGTGTTTTTAGATTAAGCAGGATGATAAAACCTCAAGTTAACTTGAGGTAAAGTGATATTTTCAAGAAATAGGAAATAATTTTAAAACGCTAATAAAGCAGTGCATTACAGCAGGTGGAATATAGATTGGTATTGCATGGCAAAAATAAGCACACCCAAAAATGCAGTGGGTGTGCTTTATTGAGGTGTTAATTACTTAGATTGATTTAAAGGGCTGATGCCTGAATAAGTAATGCCTGACAACTCTGCCATTTCACGATTCCATGTCGCTAAATCGTGCGGGTTAAATTGATTCAAATGATCATGGCCGCACGCTCTCGCCATCACTTGCATCAATTCAGTCGAAGCTTCGAAGAAGTTCTTCAATTGGTTCGATGCCTTTTCAACGTTTAGCCGTTGGCGTAAGTCGGCTTTTTGAGTCGCGATGCCTGCTGGGCAATTGTTGGTATTACACATTCTCGCCGCCACACAACCAATCGACTGCATGGCGCTGTTCGAGATGGCGACACCATCAGCGCCAAGCGCCATCGCTTTCACGAAGTCCATCGGTACTCGCAAACCGCCCGTGATGATCAATGTGACTCTGTCACTGACACCTTGTTTATCTAGATAAGCTCTGGCACGAGCAAGTGCTGGAATGGTGGGAACACTGATATGGTCTCGGAACATTTCAGGTGCAGCGCCTGTACCACCTCCGCGCCCATCCAAGATGATGTAATCAGCACTGGCATCAAGCGCGAACTGAATGTCTTCTTCAATGTGATTGGCACTCAACTTGAAGCCTATCGGGATTCCGCCCGTCACTTCTCGAACTCTGTCGGCGAACTTTTTGAAATCCTCGACGGTTTTTAGATCAACAAAGGTTGGTGGAGAAATCGCAGCCGTACCCGCTTCAATGCCGCGTACCTCTGCAATCTTACCGATGTTCTTAACTCCCGGCAGATGACCGCCTGTTCCGGTTTTAGCCCCCTGCCCGCCTTTAAAGTGAAAGGCTTGAACGTTTTTAAGCTTAGCTTCATCGTAACCAAACTGAGCACTGGCCAGTTCATAAAAGTAACGAGAGTTCGCGGCTTGCTCTTCGGGTAACATACCGCCCTCTCCAGAACAGATACCTGTCCCTGCGAGTTCCGCGCCTGTCGCCAACGAGACTTTTGCTTCTTCAGATAGCGACCCAAAACTCATATCGGACACAAACAAGGAGATGTTCAACTTGAGCGGCTTCTTCGCTTTAGGGCCAATAATCAGTTCCGTACCCACAGGCACATTTTCAAGCCGAGGTTTGGTCGCCATTTGAGCAACCATGACCTGAATATCATCCCAATGCGGCAATAGATATCTTGGTACACCCATTGAGGTCATGGGTCCATGATGCCCAACCTTAGATAAACCATCGCGCGCCAGTTGATGGATAAACTCGACAGTGGGTTCTTCTTTGGTTGCGCTCGCAGCAGGTGAAAGATCGGGACTCGCCGATTGAATATGAACCTCTGGTCCTTCTTGCCCCACTTGTTCCGCCGTAAACTGTTTATGAGTGCCATCACAAAAAGGTAGGTTGTTCGAATATTTACAGCGGCATAGGTAAGCGTCGCCGTTTTCTTCGGCCACGAAACTCTTCGGTTTAAAGCAGGTTCCGGCATGAGAACCATCACAAAACGGTTGGTTTTTCGACTTCCCACAGGTACAGAAGTAATACTCTTCCCCTTCAGTTAGCTCCACTTTGATTGGCTTGGTATCCGCTATCACTGGATTCTTCATAGTTCGTTCACCTTTATCTTTTTTATCATTTGATGACTGAAGCGATGGCTTGCTCACAAGAGTAAAGTAAAGGTGAGATACGTGACGAATTCAATAAATGGGTGAAGTAAAGCAGCGCCACTCGAAAGCCTGAATCACCATCAAACCGATAGCCACCTTGCTGATATTCATATTTTGGTTCTATGCCTCAACGATATCCATTCCGTCCAAATAATGGGAAACCACTTTCAAAGACCAACACCAAGACTCTCATCATTAACTCAGGGCTTTTAATTTGTAGGATCAGATCAGACAAACTGAAATTTTGTTATATAAAAATTGGGCTAGAATTATCTCAGCTTCCAAAGGTAAGCCAGAAATACAAACGGCAGTACGACAATTAATTTCAGCTGAAATAGGTAAACACTTTTAACCTTTCCAGCAACAAAGAGAGAAATCATGAAAAAATCATTCAAGAAAGGCCGCATAAGCGGACTTGTTAGTATCGCATTGTGCCTAGGAGCGTCAGGAGCTTTTGCCGCGGATTACGACCTAGTTATCGAGAATGGACGAGTGATGGACCCTGAAAGCATGCTGGATGCTGTATTAAACGTCGGGATCAAAGATGGTCAAATCATCAAAATTACGGCAGAAAAACTCGACGGTGACGAGACAATCGATGCAACAAATCAAGTGGTTGCCCCAGGTTTCATTGATACCCACTTTCACTCGCTAGATGGTTTATCTATCAAGCTTGCAGCCCTAGATGGTGTAACAACGGGTATGGATCTGGAAGTCGGTGCGATTCGCGTCGGTGAGTGGTATGAAGAAAAAGCGGGTAAATGGCCACTGAACTACGGTACTGGTGTAAGCCACGAAGGAGCTCGTCTTCAAATCCTAGATCCTGAAGTGAAAATTACAGGCCCACATGATGCAACTACTATTCTTGGCTCGCTTCGAACTGAAGCGGCTAAAGACGGTGTGAGTGGCTGGTCTGAGACAAAAGCTGACATCGAGCAGATGAACCAAATCCTTTCTGTTCTTGATCAAGGCTTTGCAGAAGGTGCATTGAACCTAGCTTCAACAACCGCTTATATGAAAGATGGTTTGACGGCATTTGAGATGTACGAGTCCATGAAAGTCGCAGCAAACTGGGACCGATTTGTATCATCACATACACGTTTTCACGCTAACCCTTCAAATCCAGAAGCACAGCTAGGTTTTGACGAAATCTTTACCAATGCGATGCTTCTCGACTTACCATTTTTGATGCACCACAACAACGACTTCGGTTGGTGGGAAGTAGAAGAAAAGCTAAAGCTTGCACGAGAAAAAGGCTTAGTGATGTGGTCTGAATACTACCCATATGATGCGGCATCCACTGCGATTGGTTCATCTTTCCTTGTACCTGAGTCTGTGGAAGGGATGTACAACGCGAAGTATGAAGAAATGATGTACGACCCAACACGCGATAAATTTCTGACCAAAGAAGAGTATCTGGTCATTGCCGCTGAAGATCCGGGTCACTTGGTGGTTCTGTTTAGCCCTGCACGTAAAGATTGGATGAAATACTGGCTACAAATTCCAAACATGACCGTTGCAGCAGATTCTATCTATTCAGGTTTAGGTACTGATTCTTGGGATGCCGATCCAACAGAATATCAAGGTCACCCTCGAACTGCGGGTACTCGAGGCAAAGTATTACGTATGGCACGTGAAGAAGGCGTACCATTGTTATTCACACTTGCTCAAACGTCTTACTGGGCAGCAAAGCACCTAGGTGATGCGGGGGTTGAATCAATGAAAGTTCGTGGTCGTATGCAAGAAGGCATGGTTGCGGATATCACCATTTTCGACCCAGAAAACGTAACCGATAATGCGACTTACAAAGCCAAAGAACAAGGCAATCCAACAACCGGTATTTCTTATGTCATCGTAAATGGTGAGCAAGTGGTTAAAGAAGCTGAGTTCCAAAAAGTATGGGCAGGCCAACCCATTCGTAACACACCATCGGATGAATCACGATTTGAAGGGTTGAGCAAAGAAAAGTTCTTGGAAAACCTAACAGTACCAACGATTTCTATCGATGACTCGGGTGCCTCTGGCAATCCGCAACTATAGAAAAAGGTGAGGTAATCATGATCAAAAAGGCTATATGTGCATTGCTACTCACGGGTTCGTTTTCAGGAACGACAAGTGCAACTAGCGTCGATGATATGGGATTTGATGTGTCTAGTTTTAAACAAACAGGACAACAAATATCTGTCAAAGAACCGAAAGCGCCAACGTTAGTTCAGGAGAGTAAACTGGCCTCATATGTAAGCGAAGTCGGCGTAGATGTCGCCAATTTGTCTCAGGTGCAACTTGATGATTTGATCGGAAGTTATGACCAATTGCCATCAGCGATCTTTTGTGATGAACACCAAGAGTTCGAGATTCAGATATCAAGTACGAATATCTGGCAAAGAACGAAACTGATGAAGTTACGACAAGCGATTGGAGACGATCTACCTAACGCGCACTAATATGCCCTCATAACAGCCAGTGATTTTTACTGGCTGTTTTTTCATCTAATAAATCCAAGTTAGAAGTATTCATCATAAACGTGTTGGATGTATTCATTAGCAGCAGTAACGATAGATTCCCTTATCCCTTCAATATGCAAAGAGTGTGGGCTCCATAATGAAATGGGAATCTCTAACCCTTTTTTAATCTCAGTAGGCTTGAGCTCAATTAAATTTTGCTGCACAAATTCAGAGTAAATAACAGAGCGAGGAAGTAACGCCCAACCTAAGTCCAGCTGAACCAATTGGATCACAAGCGCAAGTTGGTCAACAAGCTCATAGTTAGCAGAAAGGGTGACTTTATCTGCCATCCCTTCATCGATTAATGATTTCAAGATTAACTGCTTAGATATTTTTAACTTAGAGAACAGTTCGTTTGGTGGCGTTTTACTCAGTTCACTGCCTTTACTTGCGAATGGGATCAGCGTAAGAGTTTCTAGGTAAACCGCGTGAAAGCTATTCATCGCCCTACTCTCATGAGTATTCACAAAACCGAAGTGCAGTGTCCCATCTTCAATCCCCTGCTTAATCTCCTTTTTATTCATGACCAGCATATTGACTCTACAACCTGGAAAGTCTTTTTGTAATTGCATCCTGATATCAACCAAAATGAGCTGTGGCATAAAGCTTAGATAACCAATATTGATGGTTTCTGGTTCGCCTCGGGAAATGTTGAGCGCTATTTTATCAAAGGCTTTTAGCTGCTCGACGGCTTGCTTTGCATAGCGGTAAAGTAACTTCCCTTCTTGTGTTGCTTCAACACTGCGACCTTTGCGCTCAAAGAGTGCGACATCAAGAATATCCTCTAAATTGACAACAACTTGCCCGACGGTACTACGGTGTTTATCTAGCTTAGCGGCCGCCTTGCTAAAAGATTTTTGCTCGTAAACCGTCACAAAAGTGGAGAGTTGCTCGAGGCTGAAATTCATAGATGACTCCAATATTCAAATTATGCTTTGTTGCTTTAAAATCAATCACTTTGACGTGATGAGTATAGACAGAACATAAATAGGTTACGACTTCTACCTCAAAAAAAACCAACAAGGTTCAAGTAGTTTGTCTGATCACGTCAGACAATAGCAATTCTGAGTTTCCATTAAACGTTTATATCATTCCGGCTTATCTAAACAACCTATGTGAAATACCGATATGAATACCACCAAGACTTTTACCGCGACCGCTTTGACCTTATCACTGCTTACCTCTCCTTTCATTTTGGCTGATGAAGAACAAAATGTGGATCCATCCGATGTTGCACGCGCTGTAACCTCATTCACTGTTGGTCTTAGCAACACCGGTAAAGTGAAGGCGATGGGCACCATGGCAAGGCCAATCAATCAACAACAGCAGGCCATGATCGTAGCCGAAGGCAATATGACGAATGAAGGCAAATACAGTGATGCACGTGTCCAATACTTCCATGTATTCAATCTTGATAGCGCATCAGTCCCTAAAGTCGCGGCGTCACTCGATCTTATAGACAACGACATGGTCAGCACTGCAGCAGTCGGTGGCGTAGCAGCAATTAACACGGACAGTGAACGTTTTACTGTGTTCCTTCGCGCAGGCGCATTAGCAGGTGAATACAAAGAAGACTTTATCCAAAGCGGTGGATTTGGCATCAACGACCAAACCGCGATTGGTGGTACTGCTGCAGCATTCCTAAACGTTAAAACTGGCGACGATGGCACTTTTTTCACCTTCAATCCGGAATACACATACATCGACGGCGATCTTGAAAGCAGCACCTTGAAAACAACACTCCGTCTAGCAACACCTTTATCACAAGATAAATCTCGCTGGGGAGAGCTAAGAGTTGAGAACACTTATGGCGACGTAAAATCAGCCGTCAAAACTCAACATGTTGATGACACGGCAGCTTGGTTCTTATACCGCGCCTATTTCTAAAACCTCAACGGTCATTGTCCTATTGGGTCAGACAAACCGAATTTCTTCAGTTCCGATATCGCGAATACCATGACGGCAAATAGGCGAAGTAATAATCGAGTTCAGTCACCCACTCCTAAATTAGATACATCATTATTTTTGCACTCAGCGTGTTTGATTAACCAAGCTGAGTCGTAATTACTAAGAGGTTAAAATGAAACATCTTTTGAATCTGTCAACGGTTGCTCTGATATTGGCATCAGGGGCAACAACCGCTGAAGTAATGCCAGTAGAGTCCTCAGCTTCGCGTTCACATTACGATTCATGGAATGAAACCAAGCAAAACCTTCAAAAAGAACATGGCTTACAGTTGGGCATGGATTACAACATGCTGAGTATGGGAGCGATTGATCCTCTTGGGGATTCATCTGCCGCGGCAGGAGCATTAAGAGTCTTTGGTCAATGGGATCTTCTAGAGACAGAAGATGGAGACAAAGGTGGAATTGTTTTCAAGTTTGAACATCGACATAAATACACTGAAAACTCCCCGAAAGAATACGGTTTGGCCGATCTCGGTTACTTAGGTTTTGCTCACTCCTTATATGGTGATCAAGGCTTTAGAACCACTCATTTATTTTGGCGTCAATCTCTAATGCAAGAACAGATGGTGGTTTACGCCGGTTTCTTAGACATGACGGATTACACCGATTTTTATGCGTTAGCTAGTCCATGGAATGACTTCAACAATGGTGTGTTTACTTCCGGTAGTGGAACGATTGGTGGATTGCCTGATGGTGCACTGGGTGTTATGGCCGGCGGTTTTTTCTCAGATAGCATTTATGGCTCGGCCAGTATTCTTGATGCTAAAGGCAACGCTTCTGACTTAGTAGAAGGAGCCAAAGAGCTCTTTGACACAGGAGCTACTTGGAAAAGCTTAGAACTCGGTTGGACACCAAGTAAAGATATGCTGTTCATCAGCAATGCTCATATCAGCCTATGGCAGCGTGACGCAGTTGGAAACGATGATGAAGGTTACGGTATCAACCTGTCTCTATCAGGTTTAGTGGCTGAGCGTTGGTTGCCTTTCATTAGGGCTGGATGGGCTCAAGATGGCGGAGCCATGTACGACGCCTCAGTAAGCGTCGGCTTTGGTTACATTCCTGCACAGAGAAACCAAGACATGTTTGGACTGGCAGTTAACTGGGCAAGCCCAATGGAGAGCACAACGCAAGGGTTGGACTTAGATGACCAATATACAACTGAAGCGTATTACCGAGCTCAAATCACACCATGGCTGCAAATTTCTCCAAGTGTGCAAGTTCTGAATCACACCGCGATTGATCTGACCAATGGCTTCGACAACATCAATTTAATCCAGAATAAAACCGATGTGGTATTTGCCCTAAAAGCAAAGTTCGAGTTCTAAATTAAACACACGTACAAATGATGTTAAGGAAAATATCGTTATTAACCTTGCAAGGAGTGCTAAATAAATTTCGAGTAAAAAATGAAAGTAAAAATATTCTTGGCGGTACTCTTAGGTATGGCTTGTAATACTGCGACTGCGGAAGCAGAAAAAACAAGTAACGATGAAGTGCAACGAATTATTCTTGTTCGACATGCAGAAAAGCCAGATGACGGCCTTGGTAACCTAACCTGTCAGGGATTGAACAGGGCACTATTATTACCAGACTATATTCAACGTGAGTTCAATAAACCGGACTACATCTTTGCCCCAAACCCATCAATTAAAACCTGCGAGCTGCATGGCGATGGTGAATGTTATAGCTACGTTCGTCCTTTGGTAACCATTGCTCCAACTGCGATCCAATATGGCATGCCCATCAACACACAATATGGTTGGAATGACTTTGAAGGAATTCTTGATGAGTTATTCTTAGATAAATATCGTAATGCAGATCTTTTACTGGCGTGGGAACACATCAGTATTGAAGTGCTTGTTACTTTGATTAAGCATCGCTTTGATAACGTTGACCCAATCCCAGAATGGCCAAATTCAGATTATGACACTGTTTTTGAGTTAATCATCGATTGGAGTAAACCGAGTGATCTGACAATCAAGGTTCATGAACAACAGTTTGGAGACATCTCGACTGAATGCCCTAGCACCAAATAAATTGCTGATTAATGGCTTTTATCCAACAACAATCAAAAGAGTGAATTAACCTCAGCCCGAGTACACAATAACAAGTTACTCCGTACTCGGGCTAAAACTAGTTAACCTTTAATACAACAAGCCTCTAATCAAACAATTCGATAACCAACTTATTATCTCGGATCACTAGATTGGGTTCCGATGACTTAATCAACGACTCTTGCACTTTATTGCTGTCGAGCTTATAAACGGGAGACTGGGACAAAGCAAAACCAATCATAGAAACGGCAGGCTTAAGTAGTTTGGCAATCTCTGGAGAAAGCTGTTTATCTTTTTCTTCAAAGCGCTCTAAACGCAGTGATTTCAAATAAATCTCGCCACTCTCTTTGTCGTATTCAGGAATCGCACTGAACTCAATATCCAAGTCCAACCCCATATTCGGCATATTGAACACCTGAACTTTTGCATTGGTGTTCGCTAAAACAGACACACGCTCGGTATCAGCTCTACCAATTTGCACCGCTAAGTCATCGACAGCGACTTGCGCGTACATAACGTTTTGTACACCCACTTCCTGCTCTAACATCACCGAATCTTGCAGATAGTTCGTCATTTCTTGCTCAGTCACGCTGTAGCTAACACAACCACTTAGCATCAGGGCAGTCATAGCTATAATGAAACGGGTCATTAACTTTGTTGTCATTGGAGATAGGCTCTTAATTTGTAAATGCATGGAACGGATGTTACCTCTAGATGATACTGTAAAATAGTTCTCACAATGACAGTGTCGGATAACTGGGCAGAATGATCCACCTAATTGGTGATGTCGTATAGATTGCTATTGACGAAAAGAGTAAGAAAAACAATGACTGCATTAACGATATTTTACGATGGCACTTGTCCACTTTGCGCAAAAGAGATGGCAGCGCTTGCCAAGCATGATACCAAAAATCAGATTCAAACCATCGATATCTACAGTGAGGCGTTTTCAGACTACCCGCAGATTGATGCTGACGCAGCCAACACGATTTTGCATGCACTCGATGAGAATGGAAAACTGCTACTGGGTTTGGACGTGACTTACCAAGCGTGGAAGCTGGTTGGTAAAGGTTGGCTATATGCCCCATTGCGTTGGGCGATATTTAAGCCAATGGCCGACTGGTGTTATCTGCGGTTTGCCAAAAACCGATATAAAGTCTCTTTTTGGCTAACTGGACAGTCACGCTGCAACGGAAACAGCTGTACTAAATAGCTGTACTAAATTGCATTGGAATTAAGACATACCACTGGCCACTTTGTAGTAAACAATGCCAAACAGTGCTGCGAATACCAATACCGTGACGGCCACTTTCAACCAAATAAACTTCATGTTTTGTCCTTACTAATTTTGTTTACTGTTCCACGAGACAAGTTATCACAACGAAACATTAGGTTGTGTAATGATTGATAGAACTTTGTAGTCAACCTTGATTCCCAGAGAGAACCTTTATGTCGGCAAAAGAGAGAAACCTTCCTACACATCGAATTTCGAGATTCAGTAAGTTTGCCTCGCTGGCGACAAGGGTCGCGGGTAATGTGATAACGGAAGGCACCAAACAACTCGCACAGGGCAATAGGCCGAAAGCAAAAGACTTAATGCTGACGCCGCAGAACATTGCTCGCCTGACTGACCAACTGGCACACCTGCGCGGTGCAGCGATGAAGCTTGGCCAAATGTTATCAATGGACGCTGGCGATGTTCTCGAACCTGAACTCGCCGACATTCTTTCTCGCCTGCGCTCAGACGCCGACCCGCTGCCGACAAAGCAGCTCAACCAAGTATTAGAAAGCTCACTCGGCATCAACTGGAAAGCCGAATTCCTTTCCTTCAACTTTAAACCTATCGCCAGTGCGTCCATAGGACAAGTTCACCAAGCTTACAGTGATGCGGGAGACAAACTTGCCATCAAAGTCCAATATCCAGGCATTCGAAAAAGTATCGACAGTGATGTGGACAACGTAGGCACATTGCTGAACATCGTTGGTTTGATACCCAAGTCCGTCGATTATAAAGGCTTACTAGAAGAAGCGAAGAAACAGCTCCATGATGAAGCGGACTATGCTCGCGAGGCTGACTACGCGACACGTTACCATAATGCACTGAAAGAACACGCTCACTTCGTCGTGCCTAAGATTCACCCTCAAATGTCTTCAGAATCAGTGCTCGCGATGGACTTCATTGAAGGTGTCTCGATAGAGCAAATAGAAGGTTACGATCAAGGTACTCGTGATTTTGTCATGCGCAGCTTGCTCGAACTAATGTTCAGGGAATTGTTCGATTTTAAGATGGTGCAGACCGACCCCAACTTCGCCAACTACCTTTACGTTGAAAACACGCGCCAGATTGGGCTGTTAGATTTTGGGGCAACCCGAGAATACAGCGACCGCTTCAGTGATGGCTATCGTTTGGCCTTTACTTCTGTTGTTAATCAAGACGAATCAGGGCTCAATCAAGCACTCGAACAGATTGGGTTCTTTAGCGAAGCCATACTGCCCGATCAGCGCCAAGCCATTCTTAACTTAGTGACTATGGCTTGTGAACCCATGTTGGTAGACGAAGACTACGATTTTAAAGCCAGCGGACTCGCTCAACGACTTCGTGAAGCTGGCACCATCTTGAGCATGGAGCAAGAGTATTGGCACACGCCACCCGCAGACGCCCTATTCCTCCATCGTAAAATCGGTGGCATGTATCTGTTAGCCGCTCGCCTTGGTGCAAGGGTGAACATTAGTCATTTGGTCGCTCCATATATCATCAGCGATGACACTAGATTCGTTCTCAAATAGTGACGGTTAATGATTCGCAGAGTGATCATTTCGTGCTGCACAAGAGTACTAACAGTTACGCCAACTAAAATGAGCCAAACCTATGAAACCTTCACTGCTTTGCTCCACCGCCCTGATTGCTAGCCTAACGAGCTCTATCGCTGTTGCATCAAGTTGCCCTGAGATACTCAACGGCAAACAACGTTTATTAAACTCCAACGAAGAAATAAAGCTGTGTGAAGAATTTCAAGGCAAAACCCTTTTGGTTGTGAACACGGCCAGCCAATGTGGCTTCACACCACAATTTAAACAACTGGAGCAATTGCATCAGACCTATAAAGATCAAGGTTTCACGGTTGTCGGCTTTCCAAGCAACGATTTTCGTCAAGACCGAGGAAGCGAAGAGAAGTCAGCCAAAATTTGTTACCTCGACTATGGTGTTACCTTTCCGATGATGGCGCGAGCATCACTATCTGGCAGTAGCGCTAACCCTGTGTTTGCAGAAATTCAACAACAGGCAGGCGTCACACCCAAGTGGAACTTCTACAAATTCCTAATCAGCAAAGAAGGTAAAGTGGTGGCAACCTTCCCTAGCTCGACATCACCAGTGAGTGCGACACTCAAAAATGCGATTGAGCAGCAGCTATGAGGTCTGATTATTTAGCGACAACTCAAACCCGCAATACCATGGCCAAGCTCGGTTATATGGGGCTAATCCCGTTTCTATTTGGCCTACTGCTGTCTCTAACCGACAGTCAATTCTTGGGCCAGAGTGGCGAGACACTCTTCATCACCTACAGCGTGGTCATATTGAGTTTTTTGTCGGGTATTTTGTGGGGAAGTGGCATCGAAAATTTCGAAAGCCAATCGAGCAATAAGGCTCTGATTTTAAGTAACGTGACTGTGTTATTCGCGTGGTTAGCGGTGCTACTTGGGGAACAAAAGGAGTTTCTCACTACTCTGATTCTTATCATCGGCTATATTGCGGTTTGGAGAGCGGAAAGGTCGATGAGAGAAGAAAATCAAAGCGAAGGCCCGGATGGCTACTTTGACATGAGAACTCGCCTCACCTCTAGCGTCGTGTTAATGCACGGTATCGTGATGTTGACCTAGGTGTGTGAAAGCGAGAACCAGCACACACAAGGTTAAGCAAAATTAGATGATGAGCTGCATCACCAATCTAGACTCATCTTCGCCAAAATAGTTATCTTCTTCTTTGATCGTGACAAAACCCATCGATGCATAAAGCGCGCAAGCCCATGTATTATTGGGATCTACGGTCAACAATATTTTGGATTCTTGAGGCAGTGTCGCTATCGCCTGCTGCATCAATAAACGCCCAACTCCCATGCCTCGGAATTCTTTATCAACAGCTAACGACAAAACCCAATACTCTTGTGGTTTGTCGGTTGGCGTCATTAACACATAGCCCGCAACCTGCGAATCTTGTTTCGCCACCAATAAGCCCTTCCCCCAACAATCAAATGCCTGACGAAAGAAAAACTGCGGATAAGCGTGTTCGCCAAACAAAGTATGTTCAAGCTGGTAGATATCAGCCAGTTCTTGTTTTTCCGCACAAACAACATTCATAGATAGACCTCATTTAAACCGAACCTCAAGTTTAAACATGCAAGCTCAAAGGTGCTATTAATAATATATATCAACAGCCTAAAGGCTTACGAACTGCCTTAACTAAGATTCCATTTAAGTGATGCCTCATAGACTGAACCTTAAGCATTAAGTTTTGCATAAATCCCGTCTAACGTAATGTTT
>NZ_OSDX01000016.1:0-94565 GCF_900382755.1 Vibrio sp. Evd11 | reverse complement strand
CAGCCTTTGCGCCCCAATTGAATATGTCGTGAGCGACTCCCCCCCCCCCTTTGCAGCCTCCTTCAATCCATTCAATGCTTTTTTAGCCGTTAGCGGAGGATCGACTAACATTTGATTATAATAATGATCTAACTTCAATAAAAAACCATCAGAAGGGGGGCGGCCTGAAAAGTCATCAATACTTGCTGAAAATCTAATACCCACGATTTGGCACATTGCTTTTTCTAACCCTTGAGGGCGAGCCTCAACGAGTTCAAACTTTTTTTGTTCTTCTTGAGTTCTGCCACAAGGAGAGTACCAGTAACCAAAGTCATCTATATTTCTTCGCCGACCACCCGCTAAACAATAATGTGCCATTTCATGTAATAGGCTTCTAGGGTAATCACTTCGATAATAAATTGCTGCGTTAGAATCTTCTTTTGGGGATGAGTAATAGGGTTCTTCAGCTCCCCCGATGATCGTCAAGTGAGGGAATATGTTTTTGAAGACTTCAGTCAAGTAATGGCAGAGTTCATCATCAGTCAGTTTGTTTTGCATTTGTTTGTAACCTTGGTTGTTATCCTAAACTAAATATCAACATTGATAAGCTCATAAATCAACGGCTCTATCGCTAACATTTCTTTTCAAATTGTCATTCATGCCTTCGAAAAAATTTAATGCTATCCGAAAGCGACGTTTACAGTGCTAGCATGAACAAAAAACACGTTTACTGCACGTCATAGCCTCACGACAAGACCTCGTTACAAAAAAAATCAACTGAATGCAATACAACCAAGCACTAATTGACCCGTGATTCTCTAACCTTTTAGATTGGTAATGGTGCTTGCTTACAGAACAAGAATGTTCCCAAGAAATCTAGCGTTTGATTGTCAGAACTGTATTGCTCAAACAACCATTGGAAAAAGCGGAATATTGACCATGAACATTCACTCTCAGAAACGGCGGCGTATAGCGCTTTACCGTCGTTAGGAGGTCAATTGAATCTAAAAAACCATGCTGCTCTGATTAGGGGGTATAAACCATGATGATGAGTTTTTGAGTAGACCATTAACTGATGAAGTATTCCTAAGAGGACTGCTAGCTAATGAACTTCTGGATTAATGTCGCCAATAATACAAGATTGGGTTATCGAAAAGTTCCTTATAACAATAGGAAAATTGCTTATTTTGTAGACGTTAAGATGAGCAATTCTGGTTTTTCTGAACTAGAGTTTAATTGTTGCCAAATAGGAAGCCTGAGTATTAGGGATATTTTTCACGCTCAAATACTCACACATTGGTGACTAAGATTCGTATCTTTTTAAAAAATTAACTACTTGTCCCCTTATCAAGGAGTAAATATGGTCGATTCAAGTAAGCTAGCTTTTAAGCTGAATTTAATCTCAATTGCACTGTTACTGAGCGCATGTAGCACGACTCAACCAAACACTGCTGCCACAGGGCTTTCAGCTGCAGAATTAGAGCAACGCAACAATACACTGTTAGAAAGAGAAAAGGCAGTGGCCAAGCGCGAGGTAGAAGCTCAAGAAGTCATTAGCCAGGCTCAAGCAAGCTCTGCTAAAGCAAACAAAACTGATACAATGGTGGAAGAATTATTACCACCAAACGCAAGGTCTGGTGAATGTTACGCTCGCGTTTGGGTCGAACCAACTTATAAAAATTACACTGAAACCATCTTGGTGAAAGAAGCAAGCGAACGTTTTGAAATTAATCCCGCCAGTTATCAAACTGTTGAAGAAACAGTGTTGGTACAACCAGCAGGTTTCAAAATGGTAGCGGTTCCCGCTAAATATGACTTTATCACAGAACAAAAACTCGTGAATAAAGCGACTAACCAATGGTTGGTTGATTTAAAAAAGGGGAGTGCTCCGGCAAGTAAAGAAGTGTTAGATGCTGCTGCAGCTCATGGTATCGATTTAGATTCAGCAACAGCAGGAATGTGTTTCCATGAGCATTATTTACCTGCTAAATATGAAAAGGTAAATGAATCCGTTCTAATTAGTGAAGCCTCTGAAGTTGTCAAAATTGTCCCAGCAAAATACCGATGGGTCGAAAAACAAGTATTAGTCAAAGAAGAAAGTAGCCGAATCGAGCAGGTGCCAGCCAAATATAAGACAGTGACAGAAAAAGTCGTTGACGTACCAGCTCATACTATTTGGAAGAAAGGTACTGGTCCTATTCAAAAGATCAATGAAGCAACAGGGGAAATCATGTGCTTAGTTGATATCCCTACGACTTACAAAACATTGTCAAAACGCGTTCTAGTAACACCAGCGTCCACCCGTACAGTAGCAATACCGGCTGTGTATAAAACCGTAAAAGTACAAGAGTTAATCTCTGAATCCAAAGAAGTTCGCACCTCTGTACCGGCAAAATATAAAGATGTAACCGTGACCAACCAGGTAGCAAGTGTTGGTTTTATTTGGCATGAAGTACACAATCATGAACATCCAGCCAGTACTCGTACAGGTAAAAAAATATGTTTAACAGAGAGTCCAGCTAAATATGAAACGGTCAAACGTCGTGTCGTTTCTCAAGAAGCGGGGAGCAAACGCATAGAAATCCCAGCGAAATACAAAACGGTACAGCTAACTAAGCTTACTTCCCAAGCAACAGAAAAACGCATCGAAATACCCGCTGAATATAGCACGGTTAATCTTAAGAAAATCGACCAAGATGGGTTCATGGAATGGCGCTCTATTCTATGTGACACAAACATGACACGCGCAACTATAATTGATATTCAAGATGCTTTGAAAAGCAAAGGATACAATCCTGGCCCTATCGATGGGGATGTTGGACCACTAACCGTCAAGGCTGTAAACGCCTTCCAAACAGACAATAACCTACCAACCGATAAATACATTAACATGGAGACAGTAAGAGCTCTCGGGGTCAAAATATAGTCCATTATTATCCCGAATGTTAACATCGAGATAATGCCAGACAGCCCAGCTGTCTGGCTCTTCTATTCCTTTAAAATCACCTTGTATTCGAATTATTTCGCACGTCTTGACGTTTTATTCGTATCCGCAGAGTAAAGACAAAGACACTCTGGCTCTTTTTCGCAGACATTAAGGGAACAGAAGACCAATAATAATCCAGTGCAATCGTCTTGTAGGAGCTACACTCAATTTAGAGTCATCCACTTAAATTAAGTGAAGAATACAAGCCTAATCAGTAAACGAATAATCGTCACCTTGAAACGCTGATAAATCAAATTTTAGTAAAAAGAACTCAAGCATTTTGCGTTTTTTTAACACATCGTAAAGCCCTATCATGGGCAATGGCATTAGGTTATTCCCAATACGTTACCGTGACAATCGATTACTGATCCTAGATTACACTACTTTGAGGTGAATAATTAACCTCAGATCGGTTTAAGCCATCGCCATCAACCCTGTCTTTTCGGTGTTCGTGATGTTAAGCGATGGCTTTTCTGGTTTCAGACAGTACGCAATTAAGCCGCCAAGCAAGTTCAACATAAAACCATGTAAGCTCCGATGACGAGAATGTTCAATCTGAGAGATATTTTTCAATTGGTCATTTATGGTCTCGATAATGAAGCGTTTCGACAACATAGCTCTATCCCAAGCAGCAAGAACTTTAGGTTTCATGTTCTTTCGATGAGTGGTTATGAGCGTAATACCGTCATCTTTTAAATCTTCTGTGAGTGCTTTACTGATATAGCCTTTATCAGCGTAGAGCTTGTCGAGTAAACCTTTAGATAGCTCACGAACGGGCTTTCTGTCATCAGTATTTGCTGGCGTGAGTTTAGCTGCAACAATATCACCAAGATGATTAGTGATGAGGTGCAGTTTAAAGCCATAAAACCAGCCCATCGTGCCTTTACCTCTTGCAGCCGTCCCTTTGAATACTTTGTGCCTTGGGATGCGTAAATTATGGCAAACCTTAATACTGGTAGAATCAATAAACTCAATACCTGTTGGGTCTCCTTTTACATAAGTGAAGAAGGAGCTGAGAGGAACAAGTACAGAAGGCACCACTTCAAGAAAACGTGTGTAGCTAAGCAAGGCTGGGAATTCACTTTTATGGTATCGATGGATAATACCAAGGTAGAAGTTCTTAAAATCACGCTGATGTGACATATGAAAAGCAATAATGATGGTCATTATTTCACTTTCAGACATACGTCCTTTACGGTTTCGCTTACGCTCACCGTTCTCAAGTTGAAGTTTTTGCCACTGAGGTAGAAAAGCCTGACAAAAATCGTCGACATGACAAAATAGGTCGGTTAATTTTTTCATAGCTGGTTCCTTTGCGATAATTTCCTTCTTGGTTGAAAGATCTGAGCGCAGAACCAGCTTTTAGTTCCCGCCTATTTTTATCCCGAGTTCAGGTTAATTAGTTTAACTAATCTGAAATGCCGATTCACGGTACAAATATTCATTCGTCAACCTGCGTTTTTACTACTACACTCGCGCTTCATTTTTATATCCCTATGGCCTATAAGACTCCAATTTATAGACCTAAATTATAGAGCTACAGTAATGCTACTAAGTGTTTTGTATATCATTGGCATCACGGCAGAAGCCATGACCGGCGCTCTCAGCGCTGGCAAACAAAAAATGGATTGGTTTGGTGTAATGTTGGTTGCAAGTGCAACGGCAATTGGCGGCGGTACAGTACGAGATATCTTACTCGGCCATTACCCTTTAGGTTGGGTTGAAAACCCACAATATCTGGCGATCACCTGTATCGCGGGTGTTATCACAACAGGACTGGCTAAATGGGTAATCAAGCTAAAAGGCTTGTTCATTCGTTTAGATGCTCTAGGTCTTATCGTATTCAGCATCATTGGCACTAAAGTGGCGATGACCATGGGTCTGCACCCAATGATTTGTATGGTGTCTGCATTGGTTACTGGCGTGTTTGGTGGCCTGCTGCGCGATCTTATCTGTCGTCAAACGCCACTGGTTTTGCATGAAGAGTTGTACGCATCTGTCGCCCTTGTCGCTTCAGGTTTATACCTAGGTTTGCTTGAGCTTGGCATTAACGACGTAACAGCAACGATTGTTACGCTTGTGGTTGGCTACTTGCTGCGTATGGCTGCCGTAAGATTCAAATGGCGCTTGCCTTCGTTTCAGCTTGATCCGGAAAGCTCTGTGCATTAGATAATATATTCTCAATGACGCAGAATATAAAAAGGGTTGCTTCATTACAAAGCAACCCTTTTTTGTTTCTATCAAATCAGTTTCAAGTCTGTTCTGAATAAAACGAAGCAGAATTAGATTTTTGGCGTTTCTGTTGTCACACCAAAGTTTTGACCACGGTGACGTAACAAGTGATCAAGTAGCACGATAGCCAGCATCGCTTCTGCAATAGGCACCGCACGGATACCAACACATGGATCGTGACGACCTTTAGTGATTAGCTGCGTTGCTTCACCGTCTTTAGTGATCGTATCACCAGGAACAGTAATGCTTGATGTTGGTTTAAGCGCAATGCTTGCCACAATATCTTGTCCCGTAGATATACCACCTAAGATACCGCCAGCGTGGTTGCTACTGAAGCCTTCTGGAGTTAATGGATCACGATGTTCGCTACCGCGTTGATTAACGACATCAAAGCCATCACCAATCTCAACACCTTTCACCGCATTAATGCTCATTAGAGCGTGCGCGATGTCTGCATCTAGACGATCAAAGATTGGCTCGCCAAGGCCTACAGGCACTTTAGTCGCAACCACTTGAATCTTCGCACCGATCGAGTTGCCTTCTTTTAGCAAGTCACGAATCAGTTGGTCAAATTCAGGCACTTTGTCGGCATCAGGGCAGAAGAAAGCGTTGTTTTCAATCTCGTTCCAATCCACTTTATCAATTGAGATATCACCCATTTGAGAAAGATACGCTTGGATTTCAACACCAAATTCTTGTTTCAGGTATTTCTTCGCAATCGCACCTGCCGCAACACGCATTGCAGTTTCACGAGCTGAAGAGCGACCGCCGCCACGGTAATCACGCACACCGTACTTTTGATGGTAGGTATAATCAGCGTGGCCAGGGCGGAACTTGTCTTTAATTTCGGAATAGTCTTTAGAGCGTTGGTCTGTGTTTTCAATCAATAGACCAATAGAAGTACCCGTAGTTTGGCCTTCAAATACACCTGATAAGATTTTCACTTCATCCGCTTCACGGCGAGCCGTTGTATAACGAGAAGTACCTGGGCGACGACGATCCAAATCTCTTTGAAGGTCTGCTTCGGTAATTTCTAATCCTGGTGGGCACCCATCTACGATACATCCTAGTGCGATACCGTGACTTTCTCCGAACGTGGTCACGCGGAAATGTTGTCCGATACTGTTTCCTGCCATTACTTCCTCTAAATCAGCCATCAATCAGAAGGTTTGATTCCTAAACCAACCAGCTAATAGCTTTACTTGTCTATTCTTCGTGAATTCATAGTGGCTTTATTACCAAATGATGTAAACCCCAAAAAACGAACAATTTTAACTTTCTATTACATGAGCCGAATGAAATGAATGACGAGGGGAAATGAGCATCGCTTTGAAGTGGCCGTTTTCACCAGTAACATTGTCCAATTAACAAAGGTTAATGACGTCACTTTAAATACTCTCTATGTTGTAGCCCACAATAATAAGGAGAAGAATAATGATTGAGTGGAGAGTTAAAAAGTTTGCGGATCTGTCTGTTCAAGAGCTCTATGATTTCTTGCAGCAAAGAGTTGATATTTTTATCGTGGATATGAACACGCCCTACAGCGATTTGGATGGCAAAGATAACCATCCGGAGACTTATCACGTCATGGGCTATGAGAACGAACGCCTAGTGGCTTACAGTCGAATTATGGCTCAGAAACTTGGGTATCCAACCGATGTTCTTCCCCTGCTCGATTCAGACGCAAATGATGTTTGTATCGGACGAGTGATTGTCGCGAAGGGCTATCGAGGCAAACAGGTAGGTAACCAACTCATGCAGGTGAGTTTTGATGCAACTCGAAAGATTTATCCTGACTGCTCAATTTTTATTTCGGCGCAAGCACACCTTAAAGGCTACTATGGTAAATTCGGTTTCGACGTGGTGACGGACAGTTACTTAGAAGATGGGTGCACGATGTTAGGCCTTAGATACATTCCAGAGGTCGTGATGGTTTAGCTGAAAGCGGCAGACGCAGTATAAGTACTCGTTTTTATAGATTGAGAAGCTTCCTCTAGTTTAGTGGCACTTACCTCCCCAGTTAACACACCAAACAAGCCTCTCATTCGCATGAAAGGCTTAAGTTTGAACAGTTACGCAGAATTTAGGGCCTTCTCGAAATCAGCAGAGCTCTTTCTGTGGTTTGCTAGGCTCTAATCCCCAATCAACGACACAGATGTGCTCGACCGGGTCGTAGAGGTTTTTCTGTGCGATGCTGTTGAGTATTTTGGCACCTCGCCACGCAGCTAAGCTTAATTGTGGCTCTGCGATACCATGACTTCCCATACCAGTATTAACCATATAGATACGATTATGCTCCCCACCGTCCCATTCTACAGAGAAGTCTTCTGCCAATTTAGGACGCCCATGATAATCCCATTTGATTTGTTCATGTAACGCGTTTAGACAGCTTGGTGTTACGCGCTTAAAACCAGTGCACATCACAACAACATCCGCTGTAATCTGTGATATTTCGCCTGTTAAGCTATGTTCAAGTGTCAATTGGTAACCTGTGCTATCACGTTGCATCTCGATTAAGGAGCGGCTTGGTTGAATGCTCCACCATGGTCTATTTCTCAACACAAACTTATCATGGTACAAACGCTGATAAATCCCCTGAAGGCACTCGCTTGTGATTCCATCGCTGGTTAGCTTTTGTCGCCCTACTTCGCTATCTTTCACTTTTTGATCAAGTTGATAGAATCCATTCACATAATCTGGCATGAAATACTGGTCAGTAAAGCATCCTTCATCAAGTACCTCGATATTCGCTCTTCTCGACACCCAATGAAGCTCAGATAACGCACCGAACTGTTGATCAAAACTATGTTGGAAAACATCTGCTCCCGTTTGCCCTCCGCCGATCACGGCAACTCGTTTACCTTCAAATTGAGGAGCACGCAAAGCCAGCTCACTGGCATGGAAGCACTCATCGCCCATGTGTAGCATTGCACATTCAGGAACGGTTGGTACAACACCGGTTCCCATGACAAGGTTTTTTGCATAAAAGATGTGGTTTTCCGTTACTACCTTGAATAAACCATCGTTGTTTTCAATATGAATGACTTCTTGGCTAAATTTTACATTGGGTAGTTGATTCGCCACCCAACCCATATAATCTGAAAACTCTAAACGTCCTATCGTGTTCTGTCCCGAAGCCATAAACGGGTAGAACTTTCTGTTCAAGACTAGATAGTTGAGAAAACTGTAAGGGCTAGTTGGGTCAACCGCAGTCACTAAATCTTTTAAGAATGATGTTTGCATTTTTGCATCGTCCAGTAGCAACCCAGGATGCCATGCAAAGTGAGAACGCTTATCTAGAAATAGCGTGTTTAGTTCAGGTTTTTGGGCAGCCAAAGCGGCAATACTTAAGTTAAATGGACCTAAGCCAACACCAATCACATCATAAACAGTGTCCATCTCGAAACGTTCGTTATCGTTATTCATTATTTTTCCTTTTCAATACCAAATATCTAAAATGCAAACTGTTCAAAGAAGCGTTTTCTACCGCACAAAATGAACGCTGAACGTTTATGAGGAAAATCAAATTCAAACAATTTTTGCATCCCTACTCGCGAGTTCAACTTGAGCACTCGATGGTTATCGGCTCTTGGCTCACCGACCACAGACTCCATTCTTGGTTCCTGCATGAAACAGTATTGAACAACTGCCCTTCCCCAAGTATCAAAGTAAGGAAGACCTCTATACGCTAAGTTGCCCACCAGCATATGCACGCCTTTATCAAACAATCCGTATTCGTAAAATGGACCAATTCTGTCTTCGGCTGCCCAGTAGATTTCAAAATAGCCGAAAGGCACACCATCAAACTCCCCGATCACACCGTAGGCATGTTTGTCCTGTTTTTGCTGCTCAAGATAGTTTCGATGTGTCGACAACTCTCCCTCTAGCTCCCACATTTGGGCAACAGAAGGCTCATTGTGCCAACGGTGGAATGTGTTTAAGTCCCTAGCGATATCAATTACTCTCAAGGTAACCGTACGTTTCAAGTGGTAGTAATATCGCTGAAAAACGATACCTTCAGGGTGATCTGGTCGAACAGGGTGTGTCGAACCATTATCTGCTGTAGTTAATACAAGTGGGTTCGAATCCTGAGCCGTATACAACCAAATTGGTGCTGACTCTAAAAACTCACTGAACTCAATCGTCTTTTCTCCACCTGGCCAATTGGTCACGTTAATGCGATTCAGATCCATAGAGAAAAGTGTGTGCTCAACAGCACTCCACCAAAGCATGGAATCATTGACATCAGTTGTGTTGCACGTTAGCGCGCCAGTCTTCCCACCTTCTCTTTCCGCATTAAATTGAGCAATTACTTCGCCATATTCAATGAGACTAAAAGCCAAAGCCCCATCCGAACTCTCTCGATCAAGTATTGTGACAGTTCGACCTGAAGGAAGTGGTTTGTGGATACGTACGCCTTTATTTTCTGACTCTTTCCAAGCAAGTGGATTAGCGACCTCGCAGTAAATGATTGATGGATCTTTCATCGTCGCTTCATTAAACGCCGATAAGAAGCACATGAAATTGCGTTTCCACCGTAAGGTTGGCGAGTTAAGAATATAGTGATAAAAAGTGTCATCTTTAGGATTTAGCTTGGATAAGGCGTCAAACTGATTGCGGCATAATGCCCATAAATCGGTTTCTTCAATAAATCCTAGCGCGCCAATAGCCGCAATCGTATTTAGTAGAGAGTTCCCAATAACATAGTAAGCGTGATAAGGGTTGAGCTCTCCAGCTTCCATAAAGTATTCCGGTTGCTCACGCTCCAAAACATCAGAGAACACATCCATTGCTAGTGACGTTAAACCAAAACCTTGGCAGTCTCGAACCGCAACGCCAACAGGCAAACCTTGCTCTACTTCAACCATTAAGTTTTGCTGATGAGCAAGCATCACAATGCCATAGTCAGCACGCGCGACACAGATTGGCGCAATGACCTTTTCCATAAATGCGCTCATCCAGTACCTTGCTGCGAGTTCAAGGCTTTGTCCTTCGATTTGGGCACACTGTCGAATCCACTGTTCAAGCTCACTAGTCTTATCACCGACTGCGTCTTGGTTTAGTGTTGCCAACATGTGGAAGCGACTCGCGGTAGAATCAGATGCTTGTTCAGCTTCAACAAAGAAAGGGTTCACTCTAAAGCATACCAGCGGTAGATCTAGGACCGCTTGATCCTGTCCGACAATAGAACACCACATAGGCTCTTCAATAAAATTGGCGAACTCCAAACGTTGTTTTAATTCCTCCCCTGCAGCAGTCTTCATCAACTTACTAAATTGAGTCCCGCGCCTCGCTTCAGGCTCGGTCATAAGACGCAGAGAATTAGTCAAACGAACCGGTAAGGATACCTTTAGCATCCATTTACAATTCGGATGATAAATAGCACGTGAGGAAGATGTTGCTGTCCACCCATCGCTCTTTAGACCTAAATCAAGAGTATAAGCCTGCAGAACCTGACAATTTGCTTGTGCTTTTCGCCACTCTCTTACTTGGAGCGGATGCATGGGAACTGGCACCCATTCTGCATCTGGTAATGAAGAACCGCCTTGAGTGTGACAGCTCAGAAACATTTCTTTTAGTTCATATTTCAAACTCCCGGAAACGTATTCGCCAGCGAGCTTATCTTCTTTTACGGCAAACCATTCCACGGCGAATTCACCGGCGAACTCAGGTAAGTACGCTTCTTGCTCTTGTTGGTTCAGAGGCTCATTACACTTAGGTGCCGGATGCATACTGTGTCCACCACTAAGTGCCTGTTCTGATGTGATAAAACCTTGCAAATCATGTCTAGATTGACGCAAAGCCAATGCAGAAGATGCCCGCTTTACATAATCATTTGAGTTTTCAACACGTTGTAAAAACAGTGTTTTTTTATCTTTATCAACTTCAGGGAAGTAACGATCAACCAACAAAGAAGCAGCTTGAGAAAAAGATATTTGTGATAATTTATCTAGCTCTCTAAGCAGTACTTTTCCACTATATCGATGACGACCTGAGGCTGATATATAGGTGAGAGGTATCTCTAATTGCCTATGACTGTTCAAATCAACATGAATACAGTTGTCCTTGATTTGATATTCAGATGTTTCAAGCAGCAAGCTGTTTAAGAAGTGCTGCATCGTAAGTAAATGCGTCATTTAACTCTATCTCTTAGGATTCATTTCATTATTTAATAGGTCGTCTGTGGCGACCATTTTGATGTCAGCGGTTTTGCGCACCGTCTACTCTTTTTACGTGTTTCTGCAGGTGTACCTAGTACCAAGAAACCCACAGGAACATGACTCTCCTTGAGGTGCAGATGTTCTTTCACATTTGGTAGGTCAACGGCTTCCGTCGAATACCAAACGCCACCATAACCACTCGCATCCGCTGCTAGGAGTATCATTTGGCATGCTGCAGCCGCAGAAAGGATCTGATCTTGTTGTGAGATCTCTTTGTGTGGTTTGATCTCTGCAGAGACCAGCACCAGCATCGGAGCTTGGCGTAGATAACTTGATAGTCGTTTGACTTGCCCTTTATCTACATTCACATCAGACGCAACCCATGCGGCACTCAATAATTCAACCAGTGCTTCAACTTGTTCATGCTCTATCACTAGAAAATGCCAAGGGTTAAGATTCCCATGATCTGGAGTACTCATTGCGGTTTGCAGTATGGTCTCTAAATCACACCCAGCCGGAGCTGGTAGAGATAACTCATGAACATGATAAGAGACACGTTGTTGAAGAAATTTAATCAATTCCATGACGTTGTTTTCGATATCCGATTAGTAGTAAAAGTAAGAAGTAAAGGCTCCCTAAAATAGACACGACCAAGCCAGCTGCTATTTCAGAAGGAGGCATAAGGCTGCGTCCTATTCCGTCAGCCCAAATTAAAAGAGACGCACCAGTAAGACCCGCGGCGGGGATCAGGTGAACATGACGATATAAACCCAATAGACGTGCGCAATGTGGTGCTAGCAAGCCAACAAAGCTAATTGCACCAACAGTTGATATTGCAACCGCCGTTAATAGAGCAGCAACCCCGAGCAGCACTAAGCGGTAAGGGGTAAGAGCAACCCCCACGACTTGAGGAATTATTTCTCCCAAAGGCATGATGTCTAGGCTTCGTAGAATAGGAACCATAACAATAAGTGACAAAGCGATCGTAATAGCCAAAGGCATAATGCTTTCAGCAGACGCGCCATAAGTTGTACCAGACAGCCACATGAGAGTGACCGTTGATGTTGTGCTACCGAAAGTCAACAAGATGTGAGTGGCAGTGCCAGTAAATGCAGAAATGACAATCCCAAACAGCGCGAGTTGAGAGACACTAAGTTGTGATTTGAGCCCCCAAAAAAGGAGCGCTATAACGGCGAGAGCACCGGTTAAACCGGCTAATACGATCATGTTGTGACTGGCTCCCGGGAAAACCACCAGCAGACAAGCGATCATTAAGACTGAACTGGTACTGACCCCTGAAATATCAGGGCTTGCTAACGGATTTCTGAATAGTGTTTGTAGCAAAGTCCCCCCGCAAGCCAATGCAAAGCCTGCAAGTCCTGCTAAAACAATCCTGCTCATCACCCAATCAGAACCAATATTATTACTTGGTTCAGACCAGTAACCCATTGTCATGATAAGAATCACACCGAGAACCAGTAACACATGACTTGGTGAAAGCTTTAACAATGGACGTAGACCAATCACTTGATCTTCTGTAGCAGCAAGCGCTCGCCCACTCTTTCCAAATAAAAGGAGTAAGAAGAATGGTGCGCCCAAAAGCGCCGCGAAAGCACCGGTTGGTAATCGATAGCCTAAGAACAGCAGGCTTCTTGAACACCATTCGGCCAGCAGCACTAACATCGCACCAATCACCAAGGATAGAAGCCAAAGGCTTGTAACACTTCGACCTTGATATTTGTTCACAGTTAAATAACGAGCCAAATGGGGAGCCATAAGCCCGATAAAACCAATCATACCAACCATCGCAGTTGCCAGAGCCGCTTGAGAAATAGCAAGGAGCAAAATCACCCAACGCCAACGATTTACTGATAAACCCAATGCATGCGCATGTGTTTCACCAAGCTGAAACAGTGAAAGCTTAGGCAGCACGAGGACACTCAGCACCAACGTAATAAAGGCTGGCAAAGAAAACTGTTTAAATGCTTCGGAAGAGCTTTGTAGAACTTGTCCACTTCCCCATAGGAACAGCCCATCCGTTTCATGCTCGAAGTAAAGCAAAAATACAGAAGCAACCGCGCCAGCACCGAGACCAATAGCCATACCAACTAACACTATTGGCAGCTTTCCCCCACCAATAAGTCGACCCACCATAACGACAAGAAAGGCAATCGCAACACTGCCCAGAAATGCGCTACACCAGACAAAGAGGAGTCCGCCCTCAGGATAAAATACTCTTGCTAGAACAGCGCCAAGTAGAGCGCCTGAGGCAACACCTAATGTCGAAGGAGAAGCAAAATCATTGTCGAGCGATACTTGAATTAATACGCCGGAGCTGGCTAACAATGCCCCTGTTACAATCGCCATTCCAACTGTCGGAAGCCAAATGACGTCAAACATCACTTGGCTCAATTGCGGATCTGAGATAGGAGAAATCGTATATAAGTAACCTGCGACAACGAGAGACAATGCCAACAATGAACAGCTGAAAAATCTAACCATTGCTCTTCTCCTTCCAATCCAACAGTGACTTTGTAAATACTCTAGCCATTCGCTCAATCGACTTAGGCCCACCAAAGCTCCAAAGTGGTTCTACTTCAGAAAGTGCGTTTTGTTTGACGAAGGGCAAGTATGGCCAAACCGGAGAACGAGTCATCCGTTCACTATCGGTTTGATTACCTGCTAATAGAAGATGAGTATTAATAACACCCGGAAGCTGTTCCAATTGAAGATGAACAAAATCCTTACCAGGCAACGTGCTCTGCCACTGATAGTTCAGCCCCAACTGTTCAGCAACTGAGCCTGCCAAACTGTGGTTAGAAAAAATTCGTAGCCCATATCCCATGCCCACAAATTTGCCGTAGGTTACCGAAGTCCCAGCAAGACCAGACTCTTTAATCGCTTTGCGCAACTTGACGAGAGTTTTATCCATATCGTCCAACATCAGAGCTGCTTGTCTCTCGGTTCCTGTTACGACGGCCAGAGTGGTAAATATTTGTTGAGCCTGTACGAAATACCGAAACTCCGGCTGATCTAACCTTGGGAATTGCTGATAAAGCAGAGTGGGGGCGATCTGGTTCAGTACTGGGTACAAGCGCTGATGTCGAAAGTCATATCCAACGATCAAATCTGGCTTTAGGTTCGCGATAACCGCTAAGTTTGGTTCTTGGCGGCGGCCTACTTCTGCAACATCTTCTGGCAATTGCGGATTGTTGGTTTGCCATTTTCGATAACCTCTTCCTTCAGTAATACCAACGGGTTTTATACCAAGAGATAAAAGCATCTCTGCTGCAGACCAGTTTAACGCCACCACCCTTTTCGCTGGCTGATTAAGACTCACACAGGTTGATAGGCAAGCCGCCTCTTTATCGATGAAAGACTGATTTGCATAAACAACAGATGGCATTAAGACCGTCAAGATTGAGATGAGGATGCAAGATAAACGCCTCATGCACGAACCTCCGTCCACAAAATTCGCTGCCCATCGATATCGTGATCACGAACTGGAGTTTGATAGATATGACTCACTCTTTCTGCAGTGATCACATCATCGACCAAACCAGAAGCAACTAAATCTCCATTTTGCAGCATCATGGCTCTATCGCTGTATTGAAGGGCTTGGTTCAAATCATGGAGTACCCAAATAATGGTTTTACCAAACTCTTCATTGAGTCGTTTAACAATTTCCAATAACCCTTGTTGGTGATGGATATCCAACCAAGACGTTGGCTCATCCAACATCAAAAGTGGAGTATCTTGAGCAAGTACCATAGCTAGCCAGCAACGCTGCAATTCACCACCAGAAAGGCCGCTCAATAATCGGTCTCGATAATGTTCAATGCCAGACACAGAAATTGCCCAATCAATGGCTTCTTTGTCTTGCGCATCTAAACGGCGATACCAAGGGCGATGCGGATGTCGACCAAATGCGACTAAGTCTGCTACGGATAAAGTTGAAGGGACTGGGTTACGCTGTGGCATAAGAGCGATTTCGCGAGCGATCTTTGCTCGAGACAAGTTAGAGACTTGATCACCACGAAGTAGAATTTCTCCAGTGTCAGGTTGTCGTAATTGACTCAACACCGACAAAAGTGTCGATTTCCCTGAGCCGTTAGGACCAATCAAGGCGGTGATAGATCCTTGAGGGAACCCACCGCTCATTGGTTTGAGAATAGGTTTCCCTCCTAACTGGAGGGAAACATCGTTAAATTTCAGCACATTCACACCCTAGAATGTCGCGCTGTAAGCAACAGAGAAGGTAGTGCCTTGACCGTTGTGAGTGAAAATTTCTTCAGGAACACTCGCACCGTAAAGCATTTGCGAACGCTGGCTCCAAAGCGTCTCGTACTCTCTGTTGAACAGGTTTGAAATGCCTAGGTTTAACTGACCAACCGGTAATGCCATGTAAGATGACACGTTAGCAAGGGTGTAACTCTCCAGCTTTTCGCCATCATCATCTTCGTAGCTTATGAAGCTATTGATCCTCAGCTCTGCGCCGTATTCAAGGTTATCGAAACCAAACCACACACTACCGGAACTAGGACTCGCTGATGCAGCAGATAGATCTTTCCAGTCACCAGAAACTTTAGTTTCACTCTTCACATAGTGAGCATTCACACCTGAGTAGATACTGTCCGTGAAGCTATATACTGCTTGACCTTCAACACCATAGATACGTTTGTCATCGTCTTCTACAACAACCGCAAATGTGGAGCGATCGTAATCTACTGTTTTATCTGAAAGTGAAATGTATGACGCAACTTGAGCATCTAAGTCACCTTCGGACATACGCCAACCAAGCTCTAGAGCATTTGTTTTAACACCTTGAAGTTCGGTGTTAGATACTGATGTCGAAGAGACTAGATTCGAACCTTCACCATATGGACCATCGTATTGACCTTGCCCAAAGAAGCGAGCTGGATCTGGCACATCAAAACCTTGAGATACATTTGCCCACACTTGTGATGTCTTGTTTAAATGGTAAACCGCGCCTAAGTTAAACAGCCACTCGTCATAATCGGTCTTACCACCAGCAATTGAATCTGGGTTTGAATACAACCCAAGCTGCGCTAGATGTTGTTGTAGAACCCCAACATGGTCACCAATTTCGTGCTCAATACGCTCATAACGGAATCCACCACTAACAGTAAGGTCTGATGTCACTTCCATTTCTAACTGGTTAAATAACGCAATGAAACGGCTATCCACATCTGGGTAACGTTGTGCGGTTTGAGAAGGTACGAATACCATGCCACCTGAGCCCACTGACGTTGCTTGATCATAGATAGTCTGACTAGCATCAAACGACTCTTGAGAAGCATCTAATCCAAATGTGGCAGAGACAGACTCAAACTGTTTAATTAATGCTAACTTCGCACCAAACACAGATGTGTTCTGCTCAGAAGCACCGTAGAGCGGGTATATGTTACCTGGCAAAGGCGATAGAGAGACTCGCGTTATCGTTGGGAATGGGAAGAAACGAATAGACTCATCACGGTAGTAAGCTTGAGCTAACAATTGGCCACCTAACACATCGGCATGACTGTATTGAGCATTAACCATGTATCTTTCAGTGTTTGGCTGTTCATCCAGTTGCAAGCCTTTACGCGTCTCGATCAATGAAGCATTGAAAAGACCACCCAAGTTTGCTCCAAGATAGGTAGAATACTCCGAGTCTTGCTCGCTGTTGTAGTATTGAGCGCTAACAGACAGTGTTTGCTGCTCATCAAACGAGTATTCAGCGTTGGCCATCACATCTATTGTGTCATTGAACTGCAAATCTGTTTGAGTAATATCAGGGCGAACGATATCACCATTTGCGTCGTACACACCGCCAGTTCCACTATACGCAACTGAAAGTCTGCCTTTCAGATCGCCATGTCCACCAGAAACCGCAACCGCAATTTCTTTTGCCAAATCGTCACTGTTGTTGAAGCCAGAAGATGAACCAACTCTCGTTTCAAATGTTAGCTCGTCGCTCTCCGCTTTTTTCGTGATGATGTTGATGATACCGCCAGCAGCACCGGCACCGTATACTGAAGTGGCTCCTGAAAGCACCTCAATTCGAGCAATATTGAAAGGATCAATACTATCCAATTGACGGCTAATGTTTCGTGTTGAGTTCAGCGATACACCATCGATCATAAATAGAGCCGTACGACCACGCAAATTCTGAGAGAAGTTAGTTCGTGCGTCACTACCAAAATCAAAGCCCGGAATAAGTTGACCAAGAGCATTCTTGAGATCTGCACCAGTATTTATGACTTTTTCTAGCTCTTGCTGGTCAACAACCCACATGGTTGCTGCAACATCCGAAATAGCCGTTTCAGCTCGATTAGCGGTTACAACAATGGTCTCTGTATCAGAAGCGTGAGCAAGGTTAGCAAAAACCAATAACGCAATTGGGCTAAGATTAGCCATGCATCGAGTGGTGGTGTTCATATCGTTAGTGTCCATTCTTATTAATTAGATTATTAGTAGGTGTGTGCTTGTTCCAATTCCGACGATGAATTAAGCCGCAACACACAATAGATTAGAGAGACAGAGATAAGCCCGATCAAAATAGAGAGCAGCCACTGTTGATTAAGAAACAATGCCGCAAATCCTGTCCCTAGGATGTGTCCACTTGTATAAGCTCGAGTTAAATACCCGCTAAGCTTTGATTGCATTAAAGTATCGTTTTCACTTTGAAGTAATCTCGCGGTATACCAAGCCGGTAAACCTGCGACGGCTAAGAGCAGCCACACAAGTGAGCCCCCGAGACCCCACCAATTCATCCCAAACATGACTAAGGTTGCACTGCCAATAATTAGGCTAGATAACAAGATACCCATAAAGTGATTGGATTGGCGTTGACTGAGAGATGGTATAAAACGAAGTTGATACACCACGAGCAAAATGCTCGTTGCAAGCATCAACGACGCATAAATGTCGGTCCCTTTCTCCCCTTGATATCCGTGTAGAGATAAGAACTGTAAAACAAAGAATTGGAATACCGCGACCAAGGCTGTGGTAAGCAGCGCGGCAGTAAATGCAAAATAATGCATTGGTTTTATCGAATATTTCTTAGAAGTCGAATTGACATTTTTTTTCCACTGCCCTGCATCACAGCGAGTGAAAAATAACGGCAAGACCATGACGATAGGAAGCAGAAGTAAGTAGCCAAACTCCATAGGAAGAAAGACCAAACTTGGACCAACGAGTCTTCCGAGCGTGAGAGCACTACTTAAGCGAGAAAGTGCCGCAGGTGTCGCATCATTTTTAGTTGCTAACAAAGTTTGAGATAGAGGAAGAAACGCGCAACTAAAGGCGCCTATCAAAAATCGACTTCCGCCTAAAAGCAACAAATTCGGTACGTCCCCTAAGATCAGGGCAACAAACGTCAAGCAAGAGAAAGCATAGCCAAATGCAGCTAATTGAAACGATTTTGTAAAGCCAAGCTTACTGACAACAGCTCCCCAACGGCTGGCACCAAGCCAGTAACTGACAAGGTTCATGTTTACGGCAAGCACCAGCCCCCCCATCGAGGCGTTGATATCAGATGCTTCAAGCCAACCTGACAAAGATGGAATAGCAGCAACAACCAGAGTCTGGTTGATACCAAGCGATATCAATACCAGATAAAAAGCCAACTTCATAATGATCAACAATGCAAATAAGAATGATTGTTAATATAATTGCCATTTATGTTGCAGTGTGTCAATAATATTATGAACTTAAATTCATTTTATAAATAATGATCACCATTTGGTTTATTAAACAAATCAACTTACTAACGGATTGGACACAATGACACAGAACTCTTGGCTAAATGTTAATCGCTCTCTGTGCGCGAAAATCATCTCTGAACTTCACTACGAAGAACTTCTAGAACCAACGAAACAGGACAAGGTTTGGTTTTTAGAAACCAAAAATGACAAATGGTACTTTGAAGCCAGTATCACAATTTGGGGGATGCTTGAAATCGCCAAAGACAGTGTAGAATGCGAAAGTGGCAAAGCACCTTTAGCATCTCAATTACTTATTGATTTAAATGAATATTTAATAATATCTGACATCAACTTGGCTAACCTGCTTGAAGAGGTCCAGCAAACCCTTTACAGCGATATGGTCAGAATGAAAAAGCTAGAAGGAATGACAGCTGACGATTTAACTTCCATGAGTGAAATCGACCGTCAGCAATATATCGATGCACATCCAAAAGCAATTGCTAACAAGGGTCGTCTTGGCTGGGGTGCCGATAATTTAGAACAATACTCACCAGAGTCTGGTAATCCATTTCAATTGCGTTGGTTGGCCATTCGTAAATCTCAATGCGAAGCTGGAATTGCCCAGTCGACAAACTACGATAGCATTCTAAAAAACGTTCTTGGTGAGGCAGAATTCGATCAATTAAACACAAAGTTAGGGGCTCAATATCAAGATTTTTGGCTAGTTGCCATTCACCCTTGGCAGTTCCAACGATTTCTAACCAGTCAGTATGCTTGCTTGTTTATGAACGGTGATATCGTCGATCTCGGTCTAGCTGGAGCAGATTGGAAAGCTCAACAGTCCATTCGTACACTCAGCTCACCTTCTGAACATATTGCTTACGACGCTAAAACCGCTTTGAGTATTCTCAATACTTCTTGTTATCGTGGCATTCCAGGGAAATTTATTGTTCAAGGACCTGAGCTATCTTCTTGGCTAGATAAACTCACGAAAACGGATGAAACATTAAAAGCGGCTGGCTTACATGTTCAACAAGAAGTCGCAGGCTTTTATGCTCCCCACCCATTTCAATCACAACTTGAGCAAGGACCTTATCGATATCAAGAGATGTTGGGGTGCATTTGGCGTGAGCGTGCTGAGCACATCATCGCAAAACATAAACGTCCAATCACTATGGCAGCTTTGATGCAAGGAGACCTTAACGGAAAGCCTTTAATTGGCTCTCTAATCGATGCATCAGGTATCACTATTGAGATGTGGCTAGAAAAACTGTTTAGCCATGTCGTGGTTCCACTCTACCATTTGATGTGCAAGTATGGCGTTGGTCTTGTTGCGCATGGACAAAACATCACTCTAGTTCTAGAAGACAATATACCTTGTGGTTGTATTATCAAGGATTTCCATGGCGACTTAAGAATCGTCAATCAAGAATTTTCCGAGTTAAATTCGCTTGATGGATCTATCAAAGAAACCCTCACACGATTACCGCCACACTATTTGATCCACGACTTATTAACTGGTCACTTTGTTACAGTGTTAAGGTTTATTTCTCCTAAAATCGCGGCGTTGGGCTTCGAAGAGGTAGACTTCTATCGCTTATTACGTCGTGTCATTCAGGCGTATAAAGAACAACATTCACACCTTGAAGAGAGGTTTAATCAATTTGATTTGATGACTCCAAAAATCGATAAAATTTGCATAAATCGAGTCAGATTTAAGATTGGTTATGGGGATACGAACGAAAGACCACTGCCCGATATTGGAAAGCCAATTAATAACCCACTCATGCAATAGCTTATGTTTAGTCGCCAGAAGAGCTATCGCAAACTTTGAAGCGACAAGTTAAGATTTATTTGCCCACTTGATTGACCTCTGATCGTGGGCTTTTTTCACTTTGCCATACCTGTAGATTCATCGTTACTTGACCATATACTTAACTACAAACCCCAAAAACGACAAAGCCCTGACAACTTAAAAAGCTGTCAGGGCTTATAGAATATGGCACGCCCTGAAGGATTCGAACCTTCGACCACCTCCTTAGAAGGGAGGTGCTCTATCCAGCTGAGCTAAGGGCGCGCTACAGGAAAGGATTATACGAATTCGAATCAGTAAAGCAACGGCTTTGTGTAACATTCTGATCCAAGTGAGTAAAAAAAGGGCAATGAGATTATAAGTGTTGGAAAATAGACCAAAGCAAACGTTTGCCTGATGGTAATCAAAAAGATTTTCTGGAATAATGCGCCCAAAACATCAGCCACTAACTTGAATATCAATACTAAGGAAATTCATGACTGCTCAAAATATTGATGGAAAGCTAATTTCTCAAACCGTTCGCTCTGAAGTTGCGGCACGTGTAAAGGCTCGTACAGAAGCTGGATTACGCGCTCCGGGCCTAGCGGTAGTTTTAGTGGGTGAAGACCCTGCCTCTCAGGTTTACGTTGGAAGTAAGCGTAAAGCGTGTCAAGAAGTAGGCTTCGTTTCAAAGTCTTTTGATTTACCAGCGACGGCGACCGAAAATGATCTGCTAACGCTCGTCGACCAATTAAATGAAGACCCTGAGATTGATGGAATCCTAGTTCAACTGCCTTTGCCTGCTGGTATTGATACCACTCACGTTCTTGAGCGCATCACGCCAGAGAAAGACGTTGATGGCTTCCACCCATACAACGTAGGCCGTTTGGCTCAACGTATGCCTAAGCTACGCTCTTGTACGCCTAAAGGCATCATCACGCTGCTTGACCGTTACAACATCGATTTACGCGGAAAGCACGCGGTTGTTGTTGGCGCATCAAACATCGTAGGTCGCCCAATGACCCTAGAGCTTCTTCTAGCAGGTTGCACGACAACAACATGTCACCGCTTCACCAAAGACCTTGAAGGTCATGTACGTCAAGCAGATGTTGTTGTGGTAGCCGTGGGTAAGCCTAACTTCATTCCTGGCGCTTGGATTAAGAAAGGCGCAGTTGTGGTCGATGTAGGCATCAACCGTTTGGAATCTGGCAAGCTCGTTGGCGACGTTGAATACGATGTCGCGAAAGAGAGCGCAAGCTTCATCACACCAGTTCCAGGTGGTGTTGGTCCAATGACAGTAGCGAGCCTAATCGAGAATACCATGATCGCTTGTGAGCAATTTCACTCGAAATAATCTGCGAACGACAGCATAAACAGAATTAGAAAGCCGCAGCGTTAAAACGTTGCGGCTTTTTTGATACTGAGCTATTCGTTTTCGATACAAAGCGACTCGCTTTAAATACAGAGCACTCACTACTTATCTGGAGTGTCAGCTCTTTCCGTTGGATCCGAGGGCGGCAATAAACTAATGATCGCACACTCCGTTGATATGAGTTTTTCCAAATCAGAACCTTGCGTCACTAAACGGAAATCACCACCAGTAATCACACCGAGTGGAATCGCTTTAGGATACAGCGCGTTAAACTCATTAAGGTCAAACGCCTCGGTCAATCCCGTGCTCTTAATTTGGCTGCCTTGAGCCATCAAGGAGTTAAGCTTGGAATAGGTAATTCCTTCCGAAAACAGGCTTCTGTTACCATCTCGGCTCACTGAATGCCTTTCGTGTTTAGTTTCTGTCGATTCAAGCTCAAATACCTTGTTTTCACCGAACTCATCTTGATAATGCATGCTGACTAATGGGTTGGTTTGACGATAAGGCGAGACGATCATCGCGCGCCCTATTCCATCCAATTCCAGATTATTTTCCGCGTGGCTTGAGGCTGGGTTACCAAAATAGACATTCAGGTTATCCATACGCGCCAGACGAATGCTTTCCCAGTTGGTATCGGCAAGCACACTGTTGATATTGTGTGTCGCCAGCACCTTGGCAAACTGTCTTGCAAAATGAGTCGCGCCGAAGAAGATAACCCCTTGCGCTTTCTCTTGCGTCACACCCAACCTTCTCGCCCACCAACTTGCGGTTAGACTCTGAATCACAACCGTGCCTATGATGACCAAGAACACCATTGGAACCAGTAGGTCAGCCCCTTCAATCAATTGCTTCTCTTGAAGCTTGATAGCAAACAAAGAAGAAACCGCAGCAGCAACGATCCCGCGAGGTGCCATCCAGCTCAAAAACCATTTATCTGCTGAAGTAAGATCCGTGCCGATCCCGCTGATCCACACGCTCAAAGGACGAGCCACCAGCATGACGACCGCTAATAAGCCAATACCGCCCCAACCTATCGAGAGGAAAGTCCCAGAATCGAGTCGACTCGCCAGTAAGATAAACAAGGCGGAAATGAGTAACACGGTTAGGGTCTCTTTGAATTCAATAATGTCTTCGAGATCCAAGCCTTTCACGTTGGCGAGCCAGATACCCATAATGGTCACGGTTAATAGGCCAGACTCTTCACTCAGGTCATTGGAAAAAGAGAACGCCGCCAACATCAACGTCAGTACAGCCACGTTACGCAAATAGTGCGGAACCCAATGCCCTTTCAGCATCTTGGCAATCAAATAGCCACCGATGATCCCTAAGCCTAAACCGATGGCTAGAGTCAGCCCCAAGGCCGACAGTACATGGCTTGTAGGATCGGCTGAAGAAACAATGTATTCGTAAACAAGAACGGCAAACAGAGCGCCAATGGGGTCAATCACTATCCCTTCCCAGCGCAAGATGCTGCCTAACGAAGATTTGGGCTGAATGCTGCGCAGCATGGGAACAATCACGGTTGGCCCCGTCACCACCACTAAGGCAGCAAACAGCGCGGCTAATGGCCAACTGAAGTCCACAAAGTAATAAGCACCAACGACAATGCACGCCCAAGTAATCAGCATGCCGAAACTCACGAGGTGCGTCACCATACGACCATGACCTCTTATTTCCTTGAAATTCAGGGTCAATGCACCTTCAAACAGAATAATAGCGACGCCTAATGAAATCAGCGGAAATAGCACGTCACCAAAAATGGCATCGGGATTAAGGATGTTGAGACCGGGACCTAAAAGTAGGCCGACAATAAGAAGAGGAAGAATAGCAGGAAGACGTAAGCGCCAGCCTAACAATTGACACGTTAAGGACAGCAGTCCAATTAACGCCAAGGATGAAGTAATCGACAAATCCATTTGTGCCCCTAAAAAATACGTACCACACCTTGTGATACAAACCTATTTGCTGAAACAAGAAAGCCTATGTCATTAAACTATAGGCTCTCTTTTTCATGCTAACCGAATATTAGTGTGATTAATCAGTCACTTTACTATAGGGGAAATAAAGTGACTGACTCATCCACTCTGTACTTATCATCTAGCTACAGAGAAAGCACCACGCCAGCAATCGCTGCGCTCATTAAGTTGGCAAGCACACCCGCACAAATCGCTTTAAAACCGTATTGTGAGATGAAAGAACGACGCTCTGGAACTAAGCTACCCAGACCACCAATCAGAATGGCCATCGTAGAGATGTTGGCAAAACCACATAGTGCAAAAGTAACGATCGCTTTTGAGTGCTCACTCAGTGCGTCTTTTACGTCCATTAACTGGATGAAAGCAACAAACTCATTCACAACGATTTTGTTACCGATCAGCGAGCCTGCAACCACAGCCTCAGACCATGGCACACCGATCAGCCATGCAACGGGTGCGAACACATAACCTAGGATAAGTTCAAAGCTTAGGTTTACGCCAAACCAACCACCAACAATACCTAATAAGCCATTCAGCATTGCAATCACACTGATAAAGGCCAGAAGTGTCGCACCCACTGCAACGGCAATACGAAGTCCAGACATAGCCCCATCTGCCATTGCCTCAACGACGTTTGTTGCTCGTGGAATTTCAACGTCAGACTCAATATTTTCTTGAGCCTCATCTGCGTTACCTGGTACCAAAATCTTGGCCATCAATAGACCAGCAGGCGCAGACATAAACGCCGCAGCGATCAGGTAGTTCAAATCAACACCAAGCGATGCATAACCCACTAGCGTACCACCAGCCACAGAAGCCAAACCACACACCATCACAGCAAACAGTTGTGAATCCGTCATGTGCTTCAAGTAAGGCTTAACCACCAATGGTGCTTCAATCATGCCAACAAAGATGTTCGCCGTTGCAGACAGTGATTCCGCACGACCTGTACCTAAGAACTTTTGCAAAGCACCGCCGATAAGGTTGATCACCTTTGGCATAAAGCCGATGTGGTACAAACCTGAAATCAGTGCAGAGAAAAAGATAATGATGCCGAGAACGTTAATAGCGAAAACAAATCCGTTATTCGTGAGGCCACCAAATAGGAAGTTAATCCCCTCTTGACCGTAGTTGATCAAGCTAGACACCGCACCAGTAGCTGCATTCAACACTTCTTTACCCATCGGCACATAAAGAACCAATAGCGCGAATGAAATTTGCAGTAAGAAAGCCAAAGAGACGGTTCTTAGCGGGATATTTTTTCTGTCCGTAGATAGTAACCAAGCGGCTACTAAAATAGTGATAATTCCAAGTAGGGAAGCCATATGCGTCAACCTAAAAGTTGTAGGTAGGAAAGGCGACGCATTGTATAGAGGAAATCGTTTGCGGCAAGGTGCGGTTGTTAATGTGATGTTGGGATTATCACTGCCTCATCTATGATTATATTAAAGCATTGAATTTTAATGATTTAACTTGCTCAAAAAGCGTACTTTTTCCATATGGAAATTATATTTATAGATTAGGAAACAGTTAACGGTGCAGCTCAACGCAGGTTTTAAGGTTTTCATCCCAATAAGTTGGCGACCCGATATGATCTTTGATGAACTCAATCACTGCAGAAAGCTTCTTCGGCATGTTCTTTCTACTCGGATACACAGCGTAAAATGGCATCAACTGACTCGCTCGCCATTCTGGTAATACTTGGATGAGCTTGCCCGTTCTGAACTCTTCTTTGACTAAGTAAGTCGCCAGATAAGCAACGCCCCAACCCGATACTGCCGCATCTCGTACCGCTTCCGCTAAATCCACCGAGTAATCGCCCGCCACTTTAACACTGAGGTTTTCTTGGCCGTTATCAAATGCCCACGATGTGTAGTCTCGTTCACGACTGCGATAAATAAGGCAATTATGCTCAATCAAATCGGAAGGCACGTGTGGAGTACCAGCTTTAATCAGATAATCTGGTGATGCCGCCACTACAAACTGACTGTCGGCTAAGCGTTGCGCAATATAACCTTCAGGCAAATCTTCATTGTTGGTGATCCAGAGATCCAAGCGCTCCTCAATCATGTCCACTTTGTAGTCGAACAAGTGCACTTCGATTCTCAGCTGAGGATAGAGCTGCCTGAGCTGATCAATTGCAGGAATGATATGCAGTGTGCCAAATGACTGAGACAAGCCTATGCGGAATATCCCAGAGATATCATCACGCTGGCTGTCCATATCCATTTGAGCCGCTTTCACCGTATTGAACAGCTGCTCGCAGTGCTGATAGAACACTTCCCCTGCTTCGGTTAGTGTCAGGCTGCGTGTGGTTCTTTGCACCAGCTTGATACCTATCGAGTCCTCGAGCAAAGCAACTTGCTTACTGATGTGAGACACCGACACATTCAAACTTTTTGCTGCACTGGTAAAGCCTTCATGCTTGATTAACGCATGGAATATCACCATCTGTGCGGCTCTATCTGTTAGCACAAGACCACCTTTAAAAATCTCTGAAATATAAAAGAAAAAGGACTCCGAAGAGTCCTTTAGTTCGTTCTGCCTATAGTAGGCCAAATGCTATTCAAAGCGACCTAGGGCTATTAATCAAATTAAGGCTATTAATCAAATTAAGTCTGTTAATCAAACTTAATTCTGTCTGCTAGGTGGCTAACCGCCAACGCAAAGTAGTAAGAACGATTCCACTTCATTAACACATTGTAGTTGTTGTAAATGAGGTAAGAACGGCCAGTTTCATCGTCTGGCATAATTAGCCAAGCTTTAATATCTTCATCAAGCGTTGGTAATGGGCGATCGTCAAAGCGCTTAATGCCGAGTTCAGACCACTCTTTTAAGTATTTCGCTTTATCTTCACCTCGACCTTGCATCTCGATAGACACAGTTACCGGAACGTGAACCTGACGGCCCCATGTATATTTGTCATCCCAACCTGATTGGCTGAGATAATTAGCCGCTGAAGCAAATACGTCTTCTTCAGTGCCCCAAATATCTTTCTTACCGTCGCCGTTACCGTCAGCGGCATAAGCTAAGAATGAGCTAGGCATAAACTGAGGCTGCCCCATCGCGCCAGCCCAAGAACCTTTCATATCTTTGGGTGCGATATGGCCTTGGTCAAGAATCGTTAACGCAGCCATCGCTTCGCTGCGGAACAACGCTTCTCTGCGCCCTTCGTAAGCCATAGTGGTTAAAGCATCAATAACACTGTAATTGCCAGTGAACTTGCCAAAATTACTTTCTACGCCCCACAGAGCGACAATGAACCTTGGTTGAACACCGTACTTGTCACCAATACGCTTTAACGCTGTGTAGTGTTTCTTATAGAGCGATCTTGCCTGTTTCACTTTCCAATCTGGAACCGCACGTGGAATGTATTCATCCAGAGTCAGTTTCTTCTCAGGTTGGTTTTTATCAGCTTTGACAGCTCTCGGCTTAAACGTCACGCCATCAAAGGCTTCTTCAATGATCGCTTCAGAAATGCCTTGTTCACGGCCTTGCTGCTTTAGCTTCTCTACATATTGTTCAAAGCTAAGCTCTTCAGCCTGTACTGAACCGATAGTCAGGCTATTGCCCAATAGCAATGCTGACACGGCTAATAGGGTTTTAGAAAATTTACTCAACGATCATTCCTCCTTGAATTAGGTGGCTATCACTCTTCGTCTTGAACATTCTGCTGAGCTTTACGCTCTTTATGCAGTTCAAGTTCGTTAACCGGTGGAGGCGGAACCTGCAAAAAGAAACCATCGTTTTTTAGTGACTCTTTCACTTTTTCGATGCTGACTTGGGCAAGCGTGCGGCCTTCCATTTTAATTACCATTACAAAGCTAGGTTTACCAAACATTTGCATCAATGCGTCAGGGACTTGTGAGAAATCATCCTTTTTCGGGATATAAAGGTATGTTCCTTCTTTTTTTGAGCTTTTATATATAGAACACAGCATGACAAACCTTTTTTAAATGTTTATGGCTACAAAACTCTCACTTGTGAGTTCAATAGTTTATGTTGATGAAATATTGGGGACAAAACGTTTATTTGACAACAAGATTACTTGCTGTGCTTGGTTTGGGAATATAACATGATAAACCTAGTTTCAGGCAATGCCCTTTATCTTTAAGATGAAAGAAATTGTACCTATCCGCAATTGAGGTCCTGTAGTTTTCGATGTCTAGTAACCCAGATCTAAAAGGTAGCAGTTTCACGCTATCTGTTTTGCACTTATCCGATGATCAAGTCGAAAATGCAGTGTCTTTTCTTCAAGAGAAGGTAGACCAAGCACCCACTTTTTTTGCGGCTGCACCTGTTGTTATCAATATCAGCAAAGTGGCTGGCGATATTGATTTCGTACAGCTCAAAAATGGTATATCTCAAGCGGGTATGATCCCGGTTGGTGTAGCTGGTTGCTCAGATAAGCGCATGCAAAACTTAGCCAGAGATGCAGGTTTTGCCGTTATGACAGCGAGCAAGTCTCCCTCTCAAGCGCCGGCAAAAATGGCTCCGATAAAAGTGGTGAGAACCCCGATTCGTTCTGGCCAACAAGTGTATGCCAAAGACGGTGATTTGCTGATTCTTAGCCACGTAAGTGCAGGTGCAGAAGTGATTGCCGATGGCAGCATCCACATTCATGGCACGCTACGCGGTCGTGCAATTGCAGGTGCAAGTGGTCAAACTGAAGCAAAAATAATTTGTAATGATTTACAAGCCGAGCTGGTTTCCATTGCAGGAAATTACTGGCTCAGCGATCAAATTGATAGCGAGTACTGGCAAAAGAAAACCATGTTCAGTATGGCAAACGATGTATTACACGTTGATGTCCTCGCAATATAAGAGAAATAAAAGGAAAAAAGAATGGCACGCATTATCGTTGTAACGTCAGGTAAAGGCGGGGTGGGCAAAACGACCTCCAGTGCAGCTATTGCCTCTGGCTTAGCTCTGAAAGGGAAGAAAACAGCGGTTATCGATTTTGATATCGGTCTGCGTAACCTAGATTTAATCATGGGTTGTGAGCGTCGTGTTGTGTACGACTTCGTTAACGTGATCAATGGTGAAGCGACGCTGAACCAAGCAATGATCAAAGACAAGCGCACAGAAAACCTGTTCATTCTTCCTGCTTCTCAAACTCGTGATAAAGACGCATTGACGAAAGATGGCGTTCGTCGTGTATTTGATGAACTGGATGAAATGGGCTTTGATTTCATCATCTGTGATTCTCCTGCGGGTATCGAGCAAGGTGCTCTAATGGCGCTTTACTTTGCTGATGAAGCGATTGTAACCACCAACCCTGAAGTCTCTTCTGTACGCGATTCAGACCGTATTCTAGGTATTCTTGATTCTAAGTCTCGTCGTTCAGAAGACGGATTAGAGCCAGTGAAAACACACCTTCTACTGACTCGCTACAACCCAGCACGTGTAACTCAAGGTGAGATGCTCAGTGTTGAAGACGTTGAAGAAATCCTGCACATCTCTCTACTGGGTGTGATTCCAGAGAGCCAAGCAGTACTGAACGCGTCAAACAAGGGTGTTCCAGTTATCTTTGACGAAGCAACCGACGCGGGTATGGCTTACAATGATACTGTAGAGCGACTACTGGGTAGCCAAGTGGACTTCCGTTTCTTAACGGAACAGAAGAAAGGCATCTTCAAAAGACTGTTCGGGGGCTAATACGCAATGTCATTACTAGAGTTTTTCAGACCACAAAAAAAGACAACCGCAAACCTAGCCAAAGAGCGTTTGCAGATCATTGTTGCTGAGCGACGCAGCCATGACGACCCTGCACCGTCATACTTACCGCAACTGAAAGAAGACATCTTGAAGTGTATTGCGAAGTATGTGGAAGTCGATCCATCAATGGTTGATCTGACTTTCGAACACAAAGATGACGACATCTCCGTATTAGAGCTGAACGTTAAGCTTCCAGAAGAAGATCGATAACTAGAGCCTGAGCTTTGCTTATCAATATTCAATAAAAAAGAGAGCCTAGGCTCTCTTTTTTGTGTATGAAACTTTTATCTCTAAAAGCATTCGTTGCTTACTGCAGATATAGATATACGGTTACTTGATTGCTTTGTTTAGCTTCTCACCAACCACGTCTAAGCGCCAACCTTGCATGACATCAGGCAGCTTCTCTGGGTTACGATCGTACTTCCAAATCCAGCTTAACACTTGGTTAAGTTGCTTCTTCGACGCCAAAAACTCGGTCGCTAAACCACTGTGTTGCGATGCTGTTTTCACTTCATCTTTCAACATTTTGAAGAGTTGCTTGTAACCTGGGTAGTCCATTAGACGTTCTACTGGCGCTGGGTACTCTTCTTCCGGTGTATGCTCAGCCAATTTCACGATTGAGCTGATCTTCGCACCATGGCGACGTACAGAACGGTAATCAAAACCTTCCTGCTCCATATGCTTAGGATCTTTCATCGCGAATCGAGCTACGGCCCATAGATCTTGTTCTTTAAAGACAAAGTTCAGCGCTAAATCACGCTTAATCGCTTCTTTTAAACGCCAAGTTGCTAGCGGTCTTAAAATAGCGAGTTGCTGAGGTTTTAGCTGCCACGCGCCTTTAATATCAAGGTAAGCGTTGTCTGGGTTTGCTTTACGGATGCGCTTAGCTACTTGTAAATCAGACTCTTGCTGCGCCGCTTCCCACCAGCCCGCTTCCATCACTTTTTCTAGAAGCTTGTTGTACATTGGCATCAAGTAGTGAACGTCTGCTGCTGCGTAGTCGAGTTGCTTTTGAGAAAGAGGACGCGCTAGCCAGTCGGTGCGAGATTCACTCTTATCTAGGTCAACGCCTACAAACTCAGAAACTAGAGCTGCAAAGCCAGTTGAAAGACCATGTCCTAAGAAGGCTGCCATGATCTGCGTATCAACCATTGGCGTTGGCGTACAACCAAATGCGTTCTGGAACACTTCCAGATCTTCGCCACACGCATGTAACACTTTCAGTACTGACGTGTCTTTCAATAGCCCAACAAACGGTGTCATTTCATCAAGAGCAATAGGATCAATCAGTGACAGCGTTTCACCATCAAATAACTGAATTAAGCCTAATTGAGGGTAATAGGTTCTTGTACGAACGAACTCTGTATCAAGCATAACAACATCGGCTTCACGTGCTTGTTGGCAAACTCGCTCAAGGTCTTTCACTTGGGTAATGATTTGATAATCCACAAAAACTCTCACTGATTTTACTTTGATCGCCGGATACAAAAATGCCGACATTAACTGTCGGCATTCTAACACCATTTTTCAGCGCTCGCTTAGATTAAGCGCCTGAATGGTTTCGGGGGCAAATTTATCGCAAACCCGAGCATTACTCGCTTGCGCGTTTGGCAAGCTCTGCGTCGTTTTCTTCACGAAGCACTCGGCGCAAGATTTTACCTACATTGGTTTTTGGTAGTTCTTCACGGAACTCAATCAATTTAGGGATCTTGTAGCCTGTTAGGTGTTCACGGCAGTGCGCGATAATATCTTCTTTGGTTAGGCTAGGGTCACGTTTCACAACGTAAATCTTAACTAACTCACCTGACACTTCGTGAGGTTGACCGATAGCCGCAACTTCTAACACTTTGCCATGCAGAGCCACAACATCTTCAATCTCGTTCGGGTAAACGTTGAAGCCCGACACAAGAATCATGTCTTTCTTACGGTCTACGATGTACAGCAAGCCTTCGTCATCAAACTTAACGATATCACCCGTCGATAACCAACCGTCTTGGTCAATCACTTCTTTGGTCGCTTCTGGACGTTGCCAGTAGCCTTGCATCACTTGAGGACCACGAACCTGCAATTCACCCACTTGGTCATTGCCAACCACTTTACCTTCATCATCAACAATACGAACTTCTGTTGATGGTACTGGCAGGCCGATTGCACCCGTGTAGTCTTTCAGATCGTAAGGGTTACCCGTTACCAGAGGAGCACACTCGGTTAAACCATAACCTTCAAGTAGATGGACACCTGTCGCTTTCTTCCATTGCTCAGCAACAGCGCGTTGAACCGCCATACCGCCGCCAACAGATAAACGCATGTTACTGAAGTCTAACTCGTGGAAATCTTCGTTATTCACGAGCGCATTGAACAAGGTGTTTACGCCAGTAATCGCGGTAAACGGAACCTTTTGCAGCTCTTTAATAAAGCCAGGAATGTCACGCGGGTTGGTGATCAGAAGGTTACGACCGCCCATTTCAACAAACAGTAAGCAGTTCACAGTCAATGCAAACACGTGGTAAAGCGGCAATGCCGTTACCACCAACTCACGGCCTTCTTGCAGTACCGGGCTGTATGCCCCTTTAGCTTGAAGTACGTTCGCAATCATATTGCGGTGCGTTAGGATTGCGCCCTTCGCTACGCCCGTTGTACCACCAGTGTACTGTAGGAATGCGATGTCATCGCCAGCCATAAATGGCTTCACATACTGTAGGCGACGGCCTTTATGCAGCGCTTTTCTGAATGAGATAGCACCCGGCAGATCGTACTTAGGCACCATGCCTTTTACGTATTTCACTACGAAGTCGACAATCGTACCTTTCGCTCGTGGCAGCATTTGCCCCAAGCTGGTTAGCACAACGTGTTTAACCGGAGTTTTATCAACGACTTTCTCTAGTGTGCTCGCAAAGTTAGAAACGATAACAATCGCCTTTGCGCCAGAGTCATTCAATTGGTGTTCAAGTTCACGAGGCGTGTACAGTGGGTTGACGTTCACTGCAATCATACCTGCACGCAGTACACCAAAGAGTGCAATTGGGTATTGCAGCAAGTTTGGCATCATCAGCGCGACACGATCGCCTTTCTTCAGTTTTAGATCATTCTGCAAGTAAGCAGCAAAAGCACGACTGCGCTCTTCAAGCTTACGGAATGTCATGATAGACCCCATGTTCTCGAATGCTGGTTGGTCTGCGTACTTCTGTACCGACTGTTCGAACATTTCAATAAGAGATGGGTACTGATCTGGGTTGATCGTCTCTGGTACGTCACTTGGATAACGTGAAAGCCAAGGTTTGTCCACTATGTTACTCCTCGTTTATCAGCTGACGACTGCTTCGCCGCTTTTTATCATTGCGGTATTACAGCACAGCTTTAGTGCATGAGCACTAAAAGGCTCAAACACTTGTTTAAATTTTGTTAACTACACCAAGAATTAGCTCTGAAACTAGCTCTGGGCTCTCTAAATGGCAATGATGTCCGCCAGGAACAGTCTCTATATTCAGAGAACTATGGGCTGATTTGTAGCGATTATGCTGCAAATGTCGGAATCCATCATTTCCTAAAACTATTAATTGAGGGCATTCAATAGCCGCCATGATCGCTTCAGCATGCGCTTGTGACATTCGATATAACGAGTCACATTTTAGGTTAGGGTCGCATCGCCATTGCCAAGAGTTATCGAACTCGGCAATACCCTGATCTACAGTCACTTGATCAAAAGCAACGTGATCTACTGTCGCTTGCTCAAAAGCAGCTTGATCAATAGTACCTAGCTCAACGATTCCTCGTTCAACAATAGGAGCAATAAGTTCTGCTTTGATTTGATTGGCGTGAGCTCTCAGCTTAATAGCATCCCCAAGACTTGCTAGAGGACGTGAAGGCTTTCTTCGCTGTCGAAGACGACTGAGTACCCCATCTCTCAAGCGAGAGACTGTTTCGTGGGGAGCTTCAGAAAGAGGTCCGTGACCTTCAATTTGGATTAATCCTGACACCTTTTCAGGAAAGGCGGCACTATAGCAACTTGCGATCAATGCACCAAGTGAATGTCCTACTAGTACCAGTCTGTTTGGCGATAATTTAGTCACCAACTGATGCAAATCGTCGATATAGTCGTGAAATGGGTAGTAACTGCCCGACTTATGCGATGAAAACCCATGGCCAAAGAGGTCAATAGCAACCAAATGAGAATTTGGTAAAAGTACTTCTAGATTCGATATAACAGAAGAAAAGCTCGCTGAGTTATCTAACCACCCATGAATAAAAACGACCGTCGTAGCGGTCGTTTCGGGGTTACCAATCTGTTGTGTTGCAAGCGTCCCGCTCGCAAGAGAATATGACTTTTCAATCATTGATAGTTTGTTATTCCTGTCTGATGTATCCATTAATCCTAAACTAGTCTAACTACTCGACATCTTTAATTACGCGCCCTTGTCTTGGCATCGTTTGAAAACTACGACAATGTAAGCTGCGACATGAGTAATAAGTAGGAGAAAAATCGTTCACAACCACTCTTTCTGTGATTTGCCACAAGCGTTGGTTATAAACATTCATTACCGGAAAAGTATAAGGATAATCACCAATAGTGCCATCTTCTGTGCCGTTCGATGTGCCCACCAAAGTGACTAAACGACCTTCAGCAAAACTCAATGGCTCAACATAACCATCAATGTAAGCGACAAAGCGCCCTTTTGGTTCGGCATCAATATCTGGCTTACCGCTGCTTGAGATCGGCATGTTAACCACTTCAACACGAGTCTTATCTTGTAAGTTTGTCACCTTGGCAATCACACCACCTAAGCGAACATCACCAGCGTCTGGCACTGTGTTTACCCACTCTTGGTAGTCTGTCACGACTTGTTCAGAGTTTGCATTAAGTTCTTCAGGCAAAGAAGAGCAGCCCATCACCATCGAAGAGAAAGCGACAAGGAAAAATAAGCGAGATTTAGAAATGAGAGAAAACATAATGCTGGTCCTTAGAACAGGATAAATAAAAGCACAAAGCTAGATATAAATATCGACCCCAATAAGCTTCGCAAGTTCCTCTTTTTTAGCTTGATTCATCACATCCATATACTCTTCCATCGCACGTCGTCCACGCCCTTCTGGAAGATCATATTGAACCTGAGCTTTGTGAATCTCAGATTCTTTGACTTGGCGAATGGAATGCGAGACAGCATTCGCGACCTTAGTTGGCTGACCAACTGAGGTTTTTGCATCGCCTTTTTTTACCTCGTTCTTTTTATTGGTTCGATTGGTTTTGGATGTATTGCCTATCGAAGAAGGAGGTAAGCCGTTTATTGAAACCATGCTTAAGGAATTTTGTACCTAATTTTAATGATTTTGTATCTGTTTTAATTTTGGCTCTGCAAAGTGAATGCAGAGCCAAAGTAATACGTATTTACTCGCGACCTGGCAGTTTCTTCCACGTCACTTTGTCACGCAGGTAAACTGGCTCAGATTCTTCAGCTGCAACCGCTTTGCCTTCTGCATAAGCAAATTGAGCAAGGAACGCCATATCTTGAGCTTCTGGGAACAGAACCTCACACGCTTTAGTGTTGATCGCTAGTGTATCCATGTGCTCTGCGTACGCTTCCCAACCGGTGCCTACTTTTGCCCATGTCTCAGAATCCACTTCAAGCTGCGCAGCCAATTCGCTTGGAGGTGTGACACATTCAGCATCAACTGCAGTCCAACGACCGTCTTGTTCACGGCTGTAACGAGCCCAGTACACTTCACTCATGCGAGCATCAATCGCTGTTGCTACGTGAGTTTCACCAAATTTACGGTAGCTGCCCTGCGCCATCGCTGCCAGTGTAGAGACACCGATCATCGGTAAATCAGCACCAAAAGCTAAGCCTTGAGCAATACCAATACCAATACGTACACCCGTGAAGCTGCCTGGGCCTTGGCCAAACGCGATTGCGTCAATATCTGTTAAAGCGATGTTCGCTTCTTTCAGTACTTCATCAACCATAGGTAGAATTTTTTTCGTATGGTCTCGAGGAGCCTCTTCGCTACGTGCGAACACCTGGTCACCCATTACTAGTGCAACTGAACAGTTTTCAGTTGCGGTATCTACTGCAAGAATTTTCGCGCTCATTCGTGTCTCAAATATTCGTTATCTAATCTAAAAATAATGGCTAAGTTCAACAATGCCAATTACTCAGCAGCGGTTGAATGGTCTTTAGCTAAGAATTCTTTAATGTTCCCTAAGTCACGGGTACGTGGGATAGGCGGTAAACTCGCCAAAAACACACCACCGTAATCACGGGTCACCAAGCGGTTATCGCAAATAATCAAAGCGCCATTATCACGCTTATCACGTATTAATCGGCCAACACCTTGTTTCAAGGTAATCACTGCGTCTGGTAACTGTACTTGTGCAAAAGGATCACCCCCTTTTAGCTTACAATCCTCGATTCGAGCCTTAAGTAACGGGTCGTCTGGGGCGGTAAAGGGCAATTTATCGATGATAACACAGCTTAATGCGTCGCCCCTAACATCGATCCCCTCCCAGAATGCCCCCGTGGCCACCAGCAATGCGTTACCTAATTCCATGAATTCCGCTAAGGTTTTTTGCTTACTGGTCTCACCTTGCAATAGAACAGGTACAGTAAGCGTTTCACGGAATCGCTCGCCCAACTCTTTCATCATGCTGTGTGAGGTACACAAGAAGAAACAACGACCTTGGTTTTGCTCAATGACGGGAGCCAGCATTCTGACTAATTTGTCGGCCAAACCCGGACTGTTGGGCTCTGGAAGATAACGAGGCACACACAAGCGTGCCTGATTCGGATAATCAAATGGGCTCGGCAATGAAAACTGCGCCGACGGCTTTAATCCAAGTCGAGAGGTGAAGTGGTCGAAATCATCCGACACCGCTAGCGTTGCTGAAGTAAACACCCAAGCACCCGGCTTAAGCTCGATTTGTTCGTGGAATTTATCGGCAACCGAAAGAGGCGTGATATGCAAAGCAAATTGTCGTGGTGTCGTGTCATACCAATAGGAATAACCGGTAATCGACACATCACACACGCGTTCAATACGCGATTTAATCATGGTTGCACGCTCGAAAGCCGTGTCTAACAACTGGCTTCGACCCAATGCTAATTTCAATACATCCACAGCCAGTTGCAACGCATCTTGTAAACGCACGAGCTCTCTCGCAATCGACTCTGACTTCAACGCCTCACGCCAGTTACCACGAAAGCCGGTATCACCGAGCACAATACGTAGGTCAGCGGCTGATTGAATTAGCCTCTCGCCAACCTTTTGCAACTGACGCATGTCTTTGGCTTCAGTGCGGTAAGCGATTTCAATGTCTTTGGCTAGTTCTTGGATTTGGCGGCTTGATACTGATTGTCCGAAGTACTGACTGGCAATATCAGGAAGTTGATGCGCTTCATCGAAGATAAACACATCAGCCTCTGGAATAAGCTCACCAAACCCGGTTTCTTTAATCGCTAAATCCGCAAGAAACAGATGGTGGTTTACTACGACAACATCGGAATCCATCGCTTTTTTACGCGCTTTCAGCACAAAACAATCAGTGTAGCTTGGGCATTCTTTACCTAAGCAGTTGTCGTTAGTTGAGGTAATGGTTGGAATAACCGGGCTATCTTCAGCAATATCATCGCAATCACCTAAGTCACCAGTTTGAGTCGCCGAAGACCAGCTGCGCACTTTCACCAACTGAGCTAACAATGTTGGATCGGTATGAGTGCCATGACTTTCGATCATCTGGCGGCTCAAGCGGTCTAAACACAAATAGTTTGAACGGCCTTTCAGCAAAGCAACCTGACCATAAAAGCCAAGCGCATCGACCATGAGTGGTAAATCACGATGAAACAACTGCTCTTGAAGGTTTTTAGACCCCGTACTGATAATAGTTTTCTTGCCACTTAGCAGCGCTGGCACAAGGTAAGCAAACGTCTTACCGGTACCTGTCCCCGCCTCAACAACCAATTGGCTTTGTTGCTCAATGGCCTGTGAGACCGCTTCAGCCATATCCAGCTGAGCTTGTCGTGGTTGAAACCCAGGGATCGCTTTACCCAGAGCACCATCAGCAGAAAACGTTTTAGATATCATAAAGTACGTGGTTTAGAAAAATAGAAGGCGAATTATGGCAGGTTTAGTGAGCCGGTGCGAATCAGAAATGACTGCGCACCGGAGATGTATATCGAATAGAACATGGCAGGCTAAGTCCTTCTTATCAACCTAGCCCAAAACAAGTGAAAGGGTTGTTTAACTACTTACGATTCAAATAACGAGATAACCAAGGCGCACCAGTAAAGTCGGTATCACTTGATTGCATGGCTTTAGCAGCATCAGTCGGAGAAGCCTTACTTTCCCACATTTCATCAAGAACGTTGCCGTCCACCTGAACATCACCAACTAATGAATTTACACGCTTACAATATAACTTTTTCGCTAGTAACTCTTTATCCATAAATGATCACCTATGTATGGCTGAAATGTTGGCTCGCTCTAGTGGGACTTGACCGAGAATGTCGGTTAAAACCGTCAGAAATCTAACCTCTACCTGAATTTGTTAAGCCTCTCAATTTATTAATCCCCTAAATGAACGGTAGATTTTGTTGAAACCAAATTGATAATAGATTAATTATAACGGTGATATTGCGGCTCAGTTCACCGTTCGACGGCCTGCATTAAATTTGAAGAATAAAAACATTTCATGGAAGTAAGATGCAAATGGAAAGAAAAACTTTATTAACACATTGTACTGACGCCCCAGGCCTCATCTCAAAGATCACCAACATTTGTTACAAGCACCAACTCAATATTATTCACAACAATGAGTTCGTTGATAATACTAGCGGCCACTTCTTTATGCGTACCGAGCTAGAGGGTTACTTCAATGACGAAACCTTACTCGCCGATTTAGATCAAGCGCTACCAGAAAACACAAAACGTAAGCTTGTTGATTCATCTCGTAAGCGTGTCGTGATACTCGTGACTAAAGAAGCTCACTGCCTTGGCGATATTCTGATGAAAAACTTCGATGGCAGTTTGGATGTAGAAATTGCCGCTGTTGTTGGCAACTACGATACTCTACAAAGCTTAACCGAGCGTTTTGATATCCCTTATCATCATGTTTCTCACGAAGGTTTAAACCGTGAAGAACATGAGAAGAAGATGCTTGAAGTGATTGACCAGTACGAGGCGGACTATTTGGTTCTTGCCAAATACATGCGAGTGCTGACTCCGGGCTTTGTTGAGAAGTACAACCACAAGATCATCAACATCCACCACAGCTTCTTACCTGCATTTATTGGCGCTAAACCATACCAGCAAGCGTATGAACGCGGCGTAAAAATCATTGGTGCAACGGCGCACTTCGTGACAAACGATCTCGATGAAGGCCCAATCATCAAGCAAGATGTTATCCCAGTGGATCACAACTTCAGCGCAAAAGACATGGCTCAAGCCGGTCGTGACGTAGAGAAAAACGTATTGAGTAAGGCTCTAAACAAAGTGATCAACGATCATGTGTTTGTTTACGGCAACAAGACTGTAATTCTGTAAGTCGGGGATTCGATTTACAGTAAGACTTTCAGTTAGAACCCAATAAAAAACGCGCAACAGGGTTAACCCGTTGCGCGTTTTTTGTATCTGGTTATTAGACTAGCTTTTAGAGATTTCCAACTACGCTCTTTCGTCGCTATCGGGAATGACGAATTCAGCCATGAATCTTCTAACTGTAGACTCTGACATACGTCCTCGAGCGCTCAGTCAGCATCTAAAGATAAACTTTGGCAAACACTATCAAGCACTCCGTCATTCCGACGAGCCTAGGCGAGATCAGGAATCTATCCCAGCAATTCTCTACCCAAATTAAGCCTGTTCAGACTCTACAATCTTCTTCAAAGAGTGTGGATGCAGCTTGATGCAAATCCCTTGATGTTTGAATGCAACCGTTGGGTTATTCAAACGCTCACCCTCGCCTTTCGGGCTAGAGAGTTTGATCTTAACACCTTGCTCAGCCAAGGTTTCAAACTTAGCGGCAAACTGTGGGTAGGTTTCTTTAAGGTCCGCTAGATACTCATCGGCAGTCTGTGCGTGAGAAGGAATCACAAACTCAACGTGCTCCCAGTCTTGAGACGGGTAAATTTTGCCTTCAGCAGGGTACGGAAGCTCTAAACACTCAATCTTCCAACCAAGACTTTGCAATGGTTCATCGAAAGCCAACACGACAATTGGACGACCGTTAATCATCGCTTCTGAAATCGTAGATCCATATTCAGACCATGCTTGATGTGCTGATTTCGCAAGCTCAGTTTCGTTGATTCTTAATGCAATATGATCCGCTTGAGCAAAGCTTAAATCTAAACCCAATGTATTTCCTAGGTTCTCAATTTTCGCCATAAACGTATCAAGGCGCGCAATCATTTGTTGTGGTTCTAGTTCGGCTTGCTTCAGGCTCATCGTCATTGTCTTTGTTCTCCAAATAATGGCTGCATGGTATCAGTTTTACTTTCAGCAACAAGCGTTGCTTTGACAAAAAAACGTTCAAAAAGTACGGTGTCTTACTTTCCTAAATAGACAAAGCTGGCTTGGTCAAAGTCGATTGTCAAAAACCCCTCAGGAAATGTTAATTTTCTATCAATTCGACCTATAAGAAACCCCACAAAATTGGTATGATTAACGCCATTTTTGTGAACTTAAACAGAGTCTGTTGTTCATTTCGGCATTAAATCGTTAACTCGAAGCATAATTAACCAAATTTAATACCCACGAAATAACGGCCACTCTTATTCATCCTTGAATTGAAGGAAACGCGTGTGAATATCCAAGCACTGATTAATGACAAAGTATCTCAGGCTCTAGAAGCCGCTGGCGCACCTGCAGGCTCTCCTGCGGCTGTTCGCCAATCTGCAAAACCACAATTTGGTGACTACCAAGCAAACGGCGTTATGGGCGTTGCTAAACGACTAGGCACTAACCCTCGAGAATTTGCTCAAAAAGTATTGGACGTTCTAAACCTAGACGGTATCGCTTCTAAAGTTGAAATCGCAGGTCCAGGTTTCCTAAACATCTTCCTAGATGAAGCATTCCTAGCACAACAAGCAGACGCAGCACTGGCTGACTCTCGCCTTGGTGTTGCAGCAGCTGAAGCACAAACAATTGTTGCTGACTACTCTGCTCCAAACGTTGCAAAAGAAATGCACGTTGGTCACCTACGTTCAACGATCATCGGTGATGCTGTTGTTCGTACACTTGAGTTCTTAGGTCACAAAGTTATCCGTGCTAACCACATTGGTGACTGGGGTACTCAATTCGGTATGCTTATCGCAAACCTTGAGCGTATCCAAGCTGAAACTGGTGAAGTTTCAATGGAGCTTTCAGATCTTGAGCAGTTCTACCGTGAATCTAAAAAGCTTTACGACGAAGACGAAGAATTCGCAGTAAAAGCACGTGGCTATGTAGTGAAACTGCAAGGCGGCGACGCATACTGTGCTGAAATGTGGAAAAAGCTGGTTGACGTAACCATGGTTCAAAACCAACGTAACTACGATCGCCTAAACGTATCACTGACACGTGATGATGTGATGGGTGAAAGTATGTACAACCACATGCTTTCAAACATCGTTGCTGATCTACAAGCACAAGGCCTAGCAAAAGAGTCTGACGGCGCACAAGTTGTATTCCTAGACGAATACAAAAACAAAGATGGCGACCCGATGGGCGTTATCGTACAAAAACGTGACGGTGGCTTCCTGTACACCACCACCGATATTGCATGTGCTAAATACCGTTTTGAAGAACTGGGCGCAGACCGCGTACTTTACTTCATTGACTCTCGTCAGCACCAACACCTAATGCAAGCTTGGACTATTGTTCGTAAAGCGGGTTATGTTCCTGAGTCTGTATCTCTTGAGCACCACGCATTCGGCATGATGCTAGGTAAAGATGGTAAGCCATTTAAAACTCGTGCAGGCGGTACAGTACGTCTTGCTGACCTTCTGGACGAAGCAGAAGTACGTGCAACTCAGCTGATTGAATCTAAAAACCCTGAGCTAGCAGAAGGCGAGAAGAAAACCATCGCGAACACAGTAGCAATGGCAGCGGTTAAATACGCAGACCTTTCTAAGCACCGTACCACTGATTACGTGTTCGACTGGGAAAACATGCTGGCATTTGAAGGCAACACAGCACCGTACATGCAGTACGCGTACACTCGTGTTGCTTCAATCTTTGCTAAAGCAGGCATTTCTATGGACTCTCTTGAAGGTGAAATCAAAATCACTGAAGAGAAAGAGAAAGCACTTATCGCGAAACTTCTACAATTTGAAGAAGCGGTACAGTCTGTTGCTCGCGAAGGTCAACCACACATCATGTGTAGCTACCTGTTCGAACTTGCTGGTCAATTCTCTAGCTTCTACGAAGCGTGCCCTATCCTTGTGGCTGAAGACGAAACAGTTAAACAGAGCCGCCTGAAGCTTGCTGCACTGACAGCTAAGACTATCAAGCAAGGCCTGTCGCTTCTAGGTATTGAAACTCTAGAGCGTATGTAATTCCCTTCGGGTTACAATGAATAAATACAAAGGTTGATGTGAGAGCATCAACCTTTTGTTTTATCTAACGTATACTGAATTCAAGAAATCGAAATGGATAATAATAATGAGCTTTGAACTTCACCCACAGTTAGCAAAAGACACCACGCTTATCGGCGAATTTCCACTAAGCTTGGCGCTGCTAAGCAAAGACAGCGCAGTGCCTTGGGTTATCTTGGTACCAAAACGTGCCAACCTAAAAGAACTGCACCATCTACCAATGAAAGAACAACAGCAGTTCTTGCTTGAGTCTCAAGCGGTAAGCCAAGCATTAGAGGCGACATTCCAACCAGACAAGTTAAACCTAGGCGCATTGGGTAACATGGTGCCACAACTGCACATTCATCATATTGCACGTTTCAAAGATGATATCGCATGGCCAGGACCAGTATGGGGAAACACCAAAGGTGAGCAGCGTACAGAAGAAGAACAAGCAGCAATCCATACTCGTATCCAGAACGTTCTGTCATTGAGCTCTATCTTCAAGAAAGCATAATTCGAGTTCATCTCAGTACGCTTTAAAGTAAGACTGTTCAGAAAAGATACATAACAAAAAGCCGCTCATCTAAAATAGGTGAGCGGCTTTTTTATTGTCTAATCTCGCCGTTTTCAACGAGAGTATGAAGACCTGAACTACATCATCACATTCAGTGACAGGCCATCTTGTTTGCTGATGGTGTAACGAATACGTGTTGTATGTCCATGCTTGTTGGTGTCGACCAAGCGAGATACCTTCCCTTTCTTGACCCACACACTCAGCATCGCATCAACACCATCTTCACTCATGCCAAACTTAGACGCGAGTTCACTACGAGCTGCGACACCCTCGTTATCAATGTATTGATGAAGTTCAGTTAAAATCATACTACTTGCACCTCTAATGCTTTCTGCTTACTGCCGACTTTCTTGAAGACTCGATACGTCAATACAAAGCCACCAGCAATCGCCACCATCCATACCGCACTGCTGACTGGGTGAGCAGCGAAGTTTGCCGCTTGGTAATAGAAGGTCGCACCGAAGTAGCCAAGTGCCATTGTCCAAACTGCGATGAAACGCGCAAACATCTGACCAAATTCACGAACATAAGCACCCATCGCTGCCACACAAGGTGTGTAAAGCAAGATTAGGATTAAGTAAGCAAATGCCGCATGCCCTGATACAAATTTGTCTTTCAGGTTACCAAAGATAGAAGTATCAACTTCTTGATCCGCAGCGACAGAGCTTGAGTCCGATAAGTCACCCACTTCGATACCTAACGGATCTGAATAGCTCAAGCCAGATAGATTTTCAGGGATGGTCATGACTGCTTCTTGCAAGCTTGCAGCTAAATCGAATTCAGCCGCTTCCTCGTCAGAAGGTGTGGTGTACAAGCTGTTTAATGTACCGACAACCGCTTCTTTAGCGAAGATACCAGTGATGATACCAACCGTTGCTGGCCAGTTCTCTTCAGTAATACCAATCGGTTGGAACACTGGAGTCACAACTTGAGCCGCTTTAGATAGCACTGAGCTTTCGCTGTCTTCGTTACCAAAACTGCCGTCCATACCTAATGAGTTCAGGAAGCTAAGAATAGCCACAACCATTACGATTGTTTTACCAGCACCAAGCACAAAACGCTTTAGTTTTTGCCACGTTTTTAGCATTACGTTTTGCACAGTCGGCAATTCGTAATCCGGCATTTCCATAACCAAGCTATCACTGCTGCCAGGATAGATTGTATTTTTAAGGAATAGGCCTGTGAACACAGAAGCAACAATACCCATGATGTACAAAGCGAAGACTACGTTTTGCCCTGCACCTGGGAAAAATGCGGCTGCAAACAGTGCGTATACTGGTAAACGCGCACCACATGACATAAACGGTGCCATTGATGCTGCCAGTTTACGCTCACGCTCTTGGTCAAGAGTACGTGTTGCCATGATCGAAGGAACGTTACAACCAAAACCAAGTACCAGAGGAACAAAAGCCTTACCCGGCAAGCCGATTTTCTGCATCACTTTATCAAGTACAAATGCAGCACGCGCCATGTAGCCTGAACTTTCTAGTACCGCTAAGAATAGGTAAAGAGCAGCGATTACCGGAATAAAGGTAGCAACCGTTTGAATACCGCCACCGATACCATCGGCAAGGATTGTCACTAACCAAACAGGTAAATGTCCGTCTAATAAGTGATGACCACCATCAACCAATAACGCACCTACACCAATATCAAAGAAGTCGATAAACGCACTACCGATATTGATAGAGAACATGAACATCAAGTACATAATGACGAAGAAGAAAGGAATACCAACCCACTTGTTCAAAATGAATTGGTCTGCTTTTTCTGTGAAGTTTCGGCTTAGCTTGCCTTCACTGCGGCGAACACGCTTACACAGGTCATGTAGAAAAGTGTATTTTGCATCGGCAACCGCAAGGTCAATATCAAAGTCAGCACTCAGGCGCACGCTATCAATTTGAGTGCGAGGCTGAGGAGCAAGACCATTTAAAACCAAGTAATCATTTTCTAAAGCACGAATCGCTAGTGCTCTATGCGACACATCAGCATCATCAAATTGTGATTCAACAGAAGGGATTAGTGCTTCTAATGCTGCGTCGTAATCGATAGAGATAGGGTCAAGGCTCACACCTTGAACAAGTAACTTATGAAGGCGTTCTTTAAAGCGAACCACTTGGCCTTTGTCGTTAGCAGACAAGCTCAGAACCGGACAGCCTAGCTCTTTTTCTAGAGCCTTAAGGTTAATGACCTGACGTTCACGCTTTAATACATCCATTTTGTTCAATACAACGATCATTGGGCGACCCAATTCTCGCAATTGTAATGTCATGTATAAGCTTCTTTCCAAACAGCTCGCATCAACAACATTGATGATCACATCTGCTGGGTGAGTAAGCACAGCGCGAGATGCAATAGACTCATCGATACTGTTCGCGTCATTACCACTGTCTAGCGCGTAGATACCAGGTAAATCGGTAAGCTGAAACTTATCACCAGCGTGAGAATAGACACCCGTCTTCTTTTCTACAGTTACACCGACCCAGTTACCAACATGCTGCTTGGCGCCGGTCAATGCATTAAATAATGTTGTTTTACCACTATTAGGGTTACCAACGGTTAGAACTTGATAATCCATTTAGATAACCTCGATTTGTTCTGCGATGCTTTCACGAATGGCGATTGAAACGCCTCTCACTTCAACTTGAAGCGGATCACCCATAGGTGCACGGCGAATCAACGTCACCTCGGTTTTTGGCAACATGCCCATGACCATAAGTTTTTTTCTAACTTCTGGTGTTAAACCTGTTAGTGCAACAATAGAAGCCGCTTTGCCTTGCTCTAGTTGTGAGAGTTTCATAAATACCCAATTCGTGACTGATAATGAGAAAGATTGTTATTACCAGCATAATACACATACATGACCACAATTCCATTGTGTGAAATCAATGTTTTCGAAAATACATACTCGTAAATTTCGTTAAAAACGTTTACGTCAAAAACGTTACTTTCAACAAGCAACGAGAACTACCTCACTAGTACGAATCTTTCAAAACAACACAAAACCACTATTTATCAAACACTTAAAATAATGTCGGTTTTCTCATGGCCATCTGTCGTTAATTTTATAAGTAAAATAAGTGGGCAGACGTATAGTTACTCCATCGAAGAGAAACTAATTCTCTTTAATTTTATTCCAGAGGTGATGTGGCTTGCCATATCACTCCGGCAGCAAGCGAAGGTGTCCTTGACACCCGTGGTATAGTCCCCCCGGCTATGCCACGATATTTTTTTTCTTCCTCGTTATATCCCTAGCAAACTTACTGCAACCCTAACCCTTTCTATCTCTATCTCTATCTCTATCTCTATCTCTATCTCTATCTCTATCTCTATCTCTATCTCTATCTCTATCTCTATCTCTATCTCTATCTCTATCTCTATCTCTATCTCTATCTCTATCTCATATGAGCGTAAAAAAGCCCCAACACGAATGTCGAGGCTTAGAGTATCTTTATCTAAATGAAAACAGTCTGAATCAGCAGATCACTACTCTTCGTTGTTTTCTGCAAACTTAGAGGGAGACATACCAAAGTGATGCTTAAACCTTTGGCTAAAGTAGGACGGGTCATTAAATCCGGAATCAAAGGCCACGTCTGACACTTTTTCTTCCGCGAGTAAGCGCTCACAAGCATGTTCGAGACGAACTTCATTCAAGTGTTCCTTGAATGTCTTGTGATAAGCGAGTTTAAAACGTCGTTGTAAGCTTCTCTCAGACATGAACAAATACTTCGCAGCAGTTGCTGTACCAAATTCGGCATCAGCGTAGTGTTCACTCACAAGCTGTGAAACTTTGTTTTTCCACTCCTGTTCCGCACTCACTTTCTGTTGTTCTGAACTTGACGCTGTGTGCTTGATCGTCTCGATTTGCTCTATGGTACTCGCTTCAAGGTTTTGCAATACTTGATATTCAATTGGCCAAGACAGTTGAACTTTATTTTGAGAATCCGAAATGAAGGCATTGAGTTCTCCACCACTTTGATTCATCAATAAAGGCAGCTTTTCAATATTAAGATCGGTTGATTTCCCACTACTGTCATTAATCGCTGAAGCCAACTTAGGGAAAGGCATACCATGATCTCTTATCGTAACAACGAGATGACTTTTAACCTCTTCCACCAATATCACCATACTCTGCGATTTGAAATTTCGCTTGATGATACTCGCGACCAAGCTATTAAAGATAATATCGAGATTAAAATACAACAGCGACACATGTCGGTGCTTGGTTTCAACGCTGATATCCAGCTCGATTCCCGCTTTAGCTAAGTCGTCCTTCCAAGCTTTGAGTACCGACTCCAAGATCAAAATCACGTCGTAACAAACCGTTCCCTCTCCCTCTTGGCTATTACTCAATTGAGCTAAGCCATTTTTTAGCGCTAGGATCGGAGACTTTCCTTGGTCATCATTCCAATTGGGTAGCATTACGGCAATCTGATTCACTTCATCGGACAATTCTTTCGCCGTATGAGAAACCAATACATTCTTAACAGACAGCTGCTTTTTGAGCTGTTGATTGGTCGTTAATAAAATCCGGCTTTGATGCCTTAACTGATCGGTCTTTAAAGCGACTTGCGCTTTTAAATGTCTGTTGGCAAAAGTGACATAGCGTGAACGCCAAAACACCAGAATAGTGACTACACAAATAAGTAGAATCAAGGAGCTTGCTGCTGCCCAGTTGCTCAGATACCAAGGCTCAGCTATCGAGAAGCTTTGATTGGTGGAAACAAAACGGTAGTGCGAGTCCTTCACCGGTTTCACTTCAAGCGTGTAGTCACCGGGAAGCAAGTGGTCTAGCGTAAGCAAGCCTCCCTCAAATTCACTCCAAGGTTCATTATCATTGAGCCTATACTCCATCGCAGGAGCAAACGTCGCGGGTAAAATACCAAGCTTGAAACCAATGGAAGAGCCATAAGGTATTTCTTTTAAATCGACCGTTCTTCCGCCAAGCGATACCGTTTCTTGATCAACACTGATCTTGCTTAATAATGCTCGGCTATGAGGCGTCGTCGATACTAAAAGCTCATTGGACAATGCACTGACCACACCATACTTAGAACCTAGAACAAGCCTCGAAGATTGATTTGCCTCACTATAAAACAGTGCACAAGCACCCGCCGCTAATTCATTGGTGATCAAACCAAACGGTGAGCCGATGTGTTTATGCAACTGGCCATCGAGTCCGTAATAACTGATCCCCTTAGATGATCCCAGCCACACACCATTGTCATCGCTGATTAAACAATTCGGGCTGATATTGTCTTCGACAAGGGCGATCTCATCAATGATGTTGCTGTCATAGGGAATTCGGTACACGCCGTAACTGCCAGCAAACCACTGAGAACCGTCCTTTGCTTGCTCAATATCGACAACTTTGCCAAATCGCTCACTAGAACGATTGAAACTGATTCTCTTATCGATAAATGAATAGAAACCATGATCCGTGCCGATGTACACACTGCCTTGCAAGCCTACATTGAGGTCTGTAATTTCGGCGGGGAGAAACTTATCGACCAACCAATCAGCCCCATAAGACGCTAACTGCATAGTCTGGATCGATAACGAATATAGGTTTTGCCCAGATGTCATCCACAAAGTTTGGTCCGGTTGAAGAGCAAAATTCTCAACATGAACGCCCTGAATCGCTCTCGGCAAATCGAGCGGTTCAACCTGTAACGTTTGGGTATTAAAACTAAGAATGCCCTCTTCAGTTGCGATCCAGATTGATGAACCAAAGATCTCAAAATCCTTAACTGGTTTTGTATGAACACGAATAGGAACATCTTCACTTTGCGAATCGACCAAATATAGGCCCATAGATGACGCGACCCAAGACTGGTGGTCAGCAACAGGCTGCACTTTGTTGATCACAACGCTACTCGAGTGCATTCCCATTCCGTTAAGTGGCGTGCGAGAAAAAGTCTTACTAAACAATGAAAAATAACGGATACCATTATTTGTCGCCACCCACATTCCGCCAGCATGATCATTAATTAGTGAGTAAATTTTCTCGCCCGGTAACGAAAAGTCTTGGTTAGCAGCTTGTTCAAAACGAGTGATTTCGCCGGTAATAAAGTTGTAGCTAATCAGGCCGTGCTCAGTACCAATCCAATATTGATCCGTGGTTTCAGCAACCGAGAGAACATGCGAGCCACTGATCTTGGTCTCTTTCTCTGAATTAGCCAAATCGACAATCACAACGCCATTTAATGTCCCAATCAGTAATTCACGTCTCGCATTCGAAAAGTAGACGGTTTCGATGTAGTGTTTATCGGAAGCAGGAACATGGGCAAACTCTTGATTTTCTGAAAGGTAAGTACCAGAACTTGTGGCCAGAACCCATTTTGATAGTACCCACTCAGCATCATTAATCGTAATGTCGCTACTGTTGTTGTATCGGTACAGTTTGAGAAGTGAGTAGGTATTAAATTCTAAGGACTGAGTGTTATAGGTGTAGAAATTGGCTCCATCTGTGACCCAAATAAAGTCACCTGAAGCACCAATATTGGCGATCTCAGCACCGGGGCTCAAACTGAAGGCGAGTTCATTACCGATGCCAGGACTATGTCGGTAGACTTCGTTGTCAAAAAAAGTCCAAAACTCATCGTTAAGAAAAGCGACGCTTTCCGATGAAAACTGCAGAAGGCTGCCCTTGCGTGGCAGTAGAGCCCGACCATCATAAAAGAGCACTTTTCCATGCACATCATGGATCCATAATCCACCACCAGCACCTAGATAGAGGTTTTTGGCCGCAAGGAAATTCCCCTGCGCCTGAACAGGCAAAGGGTAAAAAACAGAGGGTGAGGTATTTACCGCTAGAACGCTAAATGAAATGCTCATTAACATGAACATTCTGAAGATAATTTGAGACAACGTTTAATCCTGAACAGCAACAACACATGAAATTTCGTTCGCCACAACGTCTTATCGTTGCTTCAACGGAAACTAAGTTTTTTTGTGCTTATAATTATCTCTCTATTTTAGCGGAAATTATCGAAGGAGAAAGGAGGTTTGTAATTTGTTGGAAGGTTTTATCTTAGCGGTCACGAAAATGCCGCAAAAAGCGGCATTATTCATAAATTATCGAGAGCAAAGTTAGCAATTAATAACTCGCTAACCATTAATTTCCCATTAGGCAACTTGTGTAGCTATCTGTAAGTTGCTGAAGAAATTCGAAATAACTTCCACTCTTAACTTCAACACTTGAACCAATCGGGTCAAGTTGTCCTTGTTTCGTACTGCTCCCTCGAGTTACCGATTCAATAACAGCGGGGGTAAACTGAGGTTCAGCAAACACACATTGAACATTGTCACGTACCAGAGTTTTCTTAATCGCTATTAAGCTCTTCGCTCCGGGTTTACGTTCAGGGCTCACAGTGAAGTGACCTAAATTATTCAACTCAAATTCTTTCTCAAAGTAACCATACGCATCGTGAAATACGTAGTAGCCTTTGTCTTTAACTGGCGCAAGCTGTTCATGAATAGACTGCTGCTTTTCTTTCAAGGCAATCAAGAATGAATCTAGATTTTCTTGATACGCCATCGCATTGTCTGGATCAGTTTCAATCAACTTAGCTGAGATATAGTTCGCGGCTACTTCAACTTGGTCGATACCTAACCAAAAGTGAGGGTCATGGCTACCATGATGGTGCCCTTCATGAGCATCGTGATCTTCATGTCCGAACTCTCTCAAATTAATCCCAGGGATTTCACTGATTTCGATAACGTTCTCTTTTGAACCAATCACCTTAGTCAAAAAAGCTTCTAGGTCGGGACCGAACCAAATCACCATATCTGCACTGTGAACTTTTTTGACATCAGATGGCTTAAGCGCATAGTCGTGTGGTGACGCATTGCTGTTCATCAACACATCCGGTTCACTAACGCCTTGCGTTAATTCTGTCACTATCATTTGAATAGGTTTGAAGCTTGTTAGAATAGTGCTCGCGCTTGCAACATTTGGGGCTAATAACAAAGTAGCAAGTATAAAATATGAACGTGACATAATTCCTCGATAATAGAAAAGTAGCTTAGGCTTGCGGTAAATGTTACATTATAACATTAGCGAATTGCAAATGAGTTCTATTCATGGATAACTTAATCCAACTAGATTCTGTTAGCGTCGAATTTGACGGTCGAAAGGTTCTAGACAACATCTCTCTAAATTTAGAGCGTGGCAGAATCACGACCCTAATTGGGCCGAACGGTGCTGGGAAATCGACACTGGTAAAAGTGGTACTGGGCTTACAAACCAAGTTTTCAGGTAAAATAACAAAATCGAACAAACTGAAAATTGGTTATGTTCCGCAGAAGCTAAAGCTCAATGATTCACTCCCCTTAAGTGTCGAGCGCTTTCTTAAGTTGACAGGTAAGTTTAGCCAGCAGGAGATACTGGAAGCATTAAAGCTCGTTGGCGCAGAGCACCTGCAGAAAAGCAATATGCATCAGCTATCTGGCGGTGAAAATCAACGAGTTCTTATCGCTCGTTCATTGCTGAGAAGACCCGATCTACTGGTTCTTGATGAACCCGCACAAGGTGTTGATGTACAAGGCCAAATAGACCTGTACGACCTGATCGATACCATTCGCCACCGTTTTGGTTGTGCCGTATTTATGGTTTCACACGATCTGCATTTAGTGATGGCAAAAACAGACGATGTTATCTGTTTGCACCACCATATCTGTTGCTCAGGCGCCCCTGCAGATATCAAACATCACCCCTCTTATATCGCGCTTTTTGGCACCGCGACCCAAGAGACATTAGCCTTTTATCACCACCAACACGAACATCACCATCATGATCTCGCAGGACAGCCTGTCGAAGGCGACGTACATGAATGTTCAAACCATAAACACGGACACCACTAATGCTTGAGTTTCTTCTTCCCTCTATTTTAGCTGGCTTGGGCATTGCTCTCATCGCGGGGCCACTAGGCTCTTTTGTGGTTTGGCGAAAGATGGCTTACTTTGGAGATACCCTTGCTCACGCCTCTTTGATGGGCTTAGCGCTTGGCTTCTTATTCAATATTAATTTGTACTTAGCGCTGCTGATTTGCTGTTTGATGCTGGCTGTATTACTGGTTACGCTACAAAAGCAAAAGCTCGTCGCGACCGATACCCTGCTGGGTATTTTGGCACACAGTGCGCTCTCTTTAGGCCTTGTAGCGGTAAGCTTCTTAGACAATGTTCGTGTCGATTTAATGAGTTACCTATTTGGTGACTTGCTTGCAGTTTCTCCGACCGACTTAGTATTTATCTATGCGGGTGCTGCCGTGATTGGACTGGTACTTGCTATCTTTTGGCGACCACTATTGTCGACGACCGTTAACGAAGATCTCGCAGCAGTTGACGGCATCAACATTGATTTAATGCGTCTTATTTTAATGCTATTGGTTGGGATCGTGATTGCGGTAGGTATGAAGTTTGTTGGTGCATTAATCATGACCTCACTACTTATCATCCCAGCAGCAACGGCAAGAAAGTTTGCCAATACACCGGAACAAATGGCGTTTCTTGCCTCAGTTATTGGCTCTATCGCTGTGTTCGGCGGATTAAGTTTGTCTTGGTTCTATGACACACCAGCCGGACCTTCTGTTGTTATCAGTGCTGCGGCAATGTTTATGTTGTCTCAAATGTACAGAACCCGCGCCTAAAGAGAAAAGTCGGAGTTCATTCTGACTTTTAACAACACAACCGTTGATGCGGCAGTCGTTTACAAAAGAATCGTTATACAAAGTAATCAGTTACAAAAGAAAAAGGCTTGGTCAATGACCAAGCCTTTCTTATATCGTTCAGTTAGCTTCTATCTCATTCGATAAAAGCCAGCTAATTACCAACCCGTGATTTCACGTAGGCCTTTACCGATGTCAGCAAGAGACTTAACAGTCTTAACGCCTGCTGCTTCTAGTGCTGCGAATTTATCTTCAGCAGTACCTTTACCGCCAGAGATGATTGCGCCAGCATGGCCCATACGTTTACCCGGAGGAGCAGTAACACCAGCGATGTAAGATACAACTGGCTTAGTTACGTTTGCTTTGATGAACTCAGCTGCTTCTTCTTCCGCAGTACCACCGATCTCACCAATCATTACGATTGCTTCAGTCTCTGGGTCTTCTTGGAAAAGTTTTAGGATATCAATGAAGTTTGAACCTGGGATAGGGTCACCACCGATACCAACACATGTAGACTGACCAAAGCCTTCATCTGTTGTTTGCTTAACTGCTTCGTACGTCAGAGTACCTGAACGAGATACGATACCTACTTTACCCTTCTTGTGGATATGGCCAGGCATGATACCAATCTTACACTCGTCTGGAGTGATAAGACCTGGACAGTTAGGACCGATCATGCGAACGCCAGTTTCTTCTAGCTTCACTTTAACGTCGATCATATCTGTAGTAGGGATACCTTCAGTGATCGTTACGATCAGTTCGATACCTGCATCAATCGCTTCTAGGATTGCATCTTTACAGAAAGGTGCTGGTACGTAGATAACTGTTGCTGTTGCGCCAGTCACTTCTACTGCTTCACGTACTGTGTTGAATACTGGAAGGCCTAGGTGAGTTTGACCACCTTTACCAGGTGAAACACCACCAACCATTTGCGTACCGTATGCGATAGCTTGGTCTGAGTGGAATGTACCTTGACCGCCAGTGAAACCCTGACAGATTACTTTAGTGTCTTTGTTAATTAATACAGACATTATTTAGCCTCCGCAGCAGCAACAACTTTCTGAGCAGCATCTGTTAGAGATACAGCAGCAATGATATCAACATCAGAATTAGCAAGTACTTCGCGACCTAGGTCTGCGTTTGTACCTTCTAGACGAACAACGACAGGAACTGTTACGCCAACTTCTTTAACTGCACCAATAATACCTTCAGCGATCATGTCACAACGAACGATGCCACCGAAGATGTTTACTAGTACTGCTTTAACATTGTCATCAGAAAGGATGATCTTGAATGCTTCAGCTACACGCTCTTTTGTTGCGCCGCCGCCTACATCAAGGAAGTTTGCTGGCTTGCCGCCGTGTAGGTTTACGATATCCATCGTACCCATAGCAAGGCCTGCACCGTTAACCATACAGCCAACGTTGCCATCAAGTGCTACGTAGTTCAGTTCCCACTGAGCTGCGTGCGCTTCGCGCTCGTCTTCTTGTGAAGGATCGTGCATTTCACGAAGCTTTGGCTGACGGTACATTGCGTTTGAATCAATGTTGATCTTGCCGTCTAGACAAAGAAGGTTACCTTCATTTGTAATAACAAGCGGGTTAATTTCTAGTAGAGCTAGGTCGTACTGAGCGAACATTTCACCAAGACCCATGAAGATCTTAACGAACTGTTTAATTTGATCGCCAGCTAGGCCAAGTTTGAATGCCAGTTCACGGCCTTGGTAAGCTTGAGGGCCAACTAGAGGATCGATCGCTGATTGGTGAATCAACTCTGGAGTTTCTTCAGCGATTTTCTCAATGTCCACACCGCCTTCAGTTGACGCCATGAATACAATTTTGCGAGTTGCACGGTCAACAACAGCACCTAGGTAAAGCTCGTTAGCAATGTTCGATGCTTCTTCTACTAGGATCTTTGTTACAGGCTGACCATTAGCGTCTGTTTGGTAAGTCACTAGGTTTTTACCTAGCCACTTTTGTGCAAACTCTTTAACGCCTTCTTTAGTGTCATGTAGCTCTACGCCGCCCGCTTTACCGCGACCACCAGCGTGTACTTGACACTTAACGACTTTCTTGGCTGTACTGATACGGCCTGCAGCTTCGAAAGCTTCTTGTGCTGTATCACATGCGAAACCTTCTGGTACAGGCAAACCGAATTCTGCAAACAGCTGTTTGGCTTGGTATTCATGCAAATTCATTTTGATATTCCGTTTATTTTCCCTTAAGGGATTATTATTTCCATAACGACACAGTTTCCTGTGGTACGTCTGTAGGGTCTTCTCAAATCAACTGCTGTCCATTTTCTAATGGCTTTACAGTTCAATTGAAGGCCAGACGTTGAGCAGCCTAGCCTTTGAAACTTTTTACGTCTAGCTAACGGGGCTAACTAGACGTTTTAGAGATACTAAACGTCTAATAGCAGACGTGCTGGATCTTCTAGAAGCTCTTTGATTGTCACTAGGAAGCCAACTGATTCACGGCCGTCGATTAGACGGTGATCGTAAGAAAGCGCTAGGTACATCATTGGTAAGATCTCAACCTTGCCATCAACAGCCATTGGACGATCTTGGATTTTGTGCATACCCAAAATTGCCGCTTGAGGCGGGTTGATGATTGGCGTAGACATTAGAGAGCCAAATACACCACCGTTCGTGATAGTGAAGTTACCGCCCATCAGCTCATCAACCGTTAGCTTGCCGTCACGGCCTTTGATTGCTAGCTCTTTGATGCCTTTTTCGATGTCAGCGAAACCTAGTGTGTCACAGTCTTTCAGTACTGGAGTCACTAGACCACGTGGCGTTGATACTGCCATGCTGATGTCGAAGTAGTTGTGGTAAACGATATCTGTACCATCAATAGAAGCGTTAACTTCTGGGAAACGTTTCAGTGCTTCTGTTACTGCTTTCACGTAGAAAGACATGAAACCAAGACGCGTATCGTGACGCTTCTCGAATTGGTCTTTGTACTGCTTACGAAGGTCCATGATTGGCTTCATGTTCACTTCGTTGAAAGTAGTCAGCATTGCTGTGCTGTTCTTCGCTTCTAGAAGACGGTTTGCAACTGTCTTACGTAGGCGAGTCATTGGCACGCGTTTTTGGCTACGAGCTGCTGCTGGCGCTTCGACTACTGGTGCTGATGCTGCTGCCGGAGCCGCTTTCGCTGCTGCTAGGTGTGCGTCGATGTCTTCACGAGTAATACGACCACCAACACCAGTGCCTTTAACGTCAGCTGGTTGTAGGTTGTGTTCTGCAAGAAGACGACGAACAGCAGGGCTTAGTGCGTCGTTGCTTTCTTCTGTAAGTGCCGCTTTGTGGCGCTTATCAGGAGAAGCTTCTGTATCTTCAGTCGTGTCTTTCGTTGGTTCACCAGCGACAGCACCAGGTTTGATTTTCGCAAGAAGCTGCTTAGAAAGTACCGTAGCACCCTCTTCTTCAATGATAGCTTCCAGAACACCCGCTTCAGGAGCCGGTACTTCTAGAACTACTTTATCTGTTTCGATGTCTACAATGACTTCATCACGTGCAACGGCTTCGCCTGGTTTTTTGTGCCAAGTCGCTACTGTTGCATCAGCCACAGATTCAGGTAAATCTGGAACCAGAATTTCAATTGTCATGTCTGTATTTTCCTTTTACTTCTAGTTCTTAAGTAGGGTCAAAGCGTCGTCTACTAACGCTTTTTGTTGTTTCAAGTGTACCGACATATAGCCAACAGCTGGTGACGCTGATGCAGGACGACCTGCGTATTGAATATCAGCACCCACTGGGATAGCAGCTCGGAAATTATGTTGGCTACTGTACCAAGCACCTTGGTTTTGTGGCTCTTCTTGACACCAAACGTAATCGACTACATTTGTGTATTGAGCGATCGCAGCTCTCACGTCTTCGTAAGGGAACGGGTAAAGTTGCTCAATACGCACAATAGCGACATCGTCTTGCTCGTTCTTACGTCTTTGGTCAAGAAGGTCAAAGTAAACCTTACCTGAACAGAACACGACGCGTTTTACGTTCTCAGGAGCCAGATCATCAATTTCTGCGATAGCTGGTTGGAACGTACCGTCTGCAAGATCTTCAAGAGAAGACGTACACAGAGGGTGACGAAGCAATGACTTAGGTGACATTACAATCAGTGGACGACGCATTGGTCTAACGACCTGACGACGAATCATGTGGTAAACCTGTGCTGGCGTTGAAGGAACAACAACCTGCATGTTTTGTTCAGCACATAACTGAAGGTAACGCTCAAGACGAGCAGAAGAGTGCTCAGGGCCTTGACCTTCATAACCGTGAGGAAGCAGCATTGTTAGGCCACATAGACGTGCCCATTTTTGCTCACCTGACGAGATAAATTGGTCAATAACAACTTGTGCACCGTTTGCGAAGTCACCAAATTGTGCTTCCCAAAGGGTTAGACCGCTTGGCTCTGCTGTTGCATAGCCGTACTCAAATGCCAACACAGCTTCTTCTGACAATACCGAGTCAAACACTTGGAATGGCCCTTGTTTGTCATGAATGTTCGCAAGAGGAACATACGTGCTTGCGTCAGTTTGGTTATGAAGTACAGAGTGACGGTGGAAGAACGTACCACGGCCAGAATCTTGGCCAGAAATACGAATACGCTTTCCGTCATCAACAAGCGTTGCATACGCCAGTGTTTCCGCCATACCCCAATCGACTTGTTTCTCGCCATTAATCATGGCAGTACGATCGTTGTACAGTTTATTTACACGGCTCTGAAGCTTGTGACTATCAGGGTACTGACAAATTTTTGAACCCAGCTCTTTCAGACGCTCGATATCAATTTTGTTGTCCCATTCAATGTTCCAGTCATGACCAAGGTATGGAGACCAGTCGACAGAGTGCATGGCCATTGGGCGCCACTCTTTAACCACAACTTCACCGTGATCAAGAGCATCGCGGTATTCGTTAACGAGTTGGGTTGCAGTATCAATACCAAACTCTCCGCGCTCCATCAGCACATCAGCGTATAGCTTACGTGGTGTTGGGTGCTTCTTGATTTTTTGGTACATCAAAGGCTGGGTTGCATTCGGCTCATCGGCTTCGTTGTGACCGTGGCGACGGTAACAAACCAAGTCGATAACAACATCACGTTTAAATGTATTACGGTAATCCAGCGCTAGACGAGCAACAAAAGCAACCGCTTCTGGATCATCGGCATTTACGTGGAAAATCGGTGCCTGAACCATCTTAGCGATGTCAGTACAGTACATTGTAGAGCGAGTATCGCGAGGGTTAGAGGTTGTGAAACCAACTTGGTTATTCACAACGATACGAACCGTACCACCCACACAGAAACCACGAGCAAGTGACATGTTAAATGTCTCTTGTACAACCCCTTGGCCTGCAATTGCAGAATCGCCATGGATAGTAATCGGTAGTACTCGGCTGCCATCATTATCGTCTAAGCGATCTTGACGAGCACGAACCGAACCAATAACTACAGGGTTTACGATTTCTAGGTGTGAAGGGTTAAATGCCAATACTAAGTGAACATTCCCACGTGGCGTTGCGAAGTCAGCAGAGAAACCTTGGTGGTATTTCACATCACCGGTTCCCCATGTGTCGTCGTGCTTACCCGCAAATTCGTCAAATAGGTCTTGTGGCTTTTTACCAAGCACGTTGACCAACATATTTAGACGACCACGGTGAGCCATACCAACAACAACTTCACGCATGCCTTGACCACCAGCATGACGAATAATTTCCTTCGTCATTGGGATCAACGCATCACCACCTTCCAATGAGAAGCGTTTTGCGCCAGGGAATTTAGCACCAAGATAGCGCTCAAGACCTTCAGCAGCAGTTAGCTCTTCTAGGAAAGCTTGCTTTTCTTCTTTATCGAAAGAGGGTTGACCAGAAACAGACTCTAAACGTTGTTGAATCCAACGTTTTTGCTCTGTGTTAGTCATGTGCATGTATTCAGCACCAATCGAACCACAATAAGTTTGCTTTAGAGATTTGTACAAATCTCGAAGCACCATCGTCTCTTGGCCAATAGCGTAAGAGCCGACGTTAAATGTCTCATTGAGGTCATCTTCGGTAAGAGTGTGGAAAGAAGGGTCCAGTTCAGCGACTGTATCTCTTTTCCATAAACCTAGGGGGTCTAGGTTTGCTGCTTGATGCCCTCGGAATCGATAGGCATTAATCAGTTGCAGAACCTTTACTTGTTTCGCATCGACATCAGGATCACTAACTTGGACACTGTAATGCTTTGTTTCTTGAGCGAGTCGACGGAAGTATTCACGAACGCGAGAGTGTGGTTGTTCCACCGTTTCTGAAGCTTGCACAGGCAATTCTTCAAATACGCTTCTCCATTCGTCACTTACCGAGTCGGGGTCACTTAGATACAGTTCGTAGAGTTCTTCTACGTACGTTGCATTGGCGCCAGCCAAGTGTGAAGACTCGAGCCATGCCTTCATCACGCCGTTGTGCATATTTTCCCTTAACCAGTAGTTTTCACGTTTGCTGCGGTCTATGCCGAGCTATTAAAAGGCCGCCCCAAAACTTCTAGGGCGGCAATTTTTATATAACTTAAACCGAACGATTCACTAGCATGGTCTTAATGTGACCAATCGCTTTCGTCGGATTTAATCCCTTAGGACAAACACTTACACAATTCATGATGCCATGGCAACGAAAAACGCTAAATGCATCATCAAGATCGGACAGACGTTCGTCTGTCGCCGTATCTCGGCTATCTATTAGCCAACGGTATGCTGCAAGTAGGCCAGCTGGTCCGATGAACTTATCTGGATTCCACCAGAATGATGGGCATGAAGTCGTACAACATGCACACATAATACATTCATACAAACCATCTAAATGAGCACGCTCATCAGGGCTTTGTAGGTTTTCACGAGCCGGTGGCACATTGCCATCAGACACTAAGAACGGCTTAACTTTTTCGTAGTTATCGTAGAACTGAGTCATGTCTACGATTAAATCACGCACAACAGGCAAACCTGGAAGTGGGCGAATTACGATTTTATCTTGGCCAGAAAGTGCAGATAGAGGCGTGATACACGCCAATCCGTTTTTACCATTCATGTTCAAACCATCAGAACCACATACACCTTCACGGCATGAGCGACGGAATGAAATCGTTGGATCTTGCTCTTTCAAAAGAATAAGCGCGTCCAAAAGCATCATGTCAGAACCTTCTTCCACCTCTAGGGTGTACTCTTTCATGTAAGGCTTCTGGTCCACATCTGGGTTGTAACGGTATAAAGAGAAATTCAGTTTCATGGTCATATCTCCTTAGTACGTACGTGCTTTCGGCGGGAATGCTTCACGATGGATAGGTTCCATGTTTACGCCACGCTTAGTCATACTTTCTGATTCAGGGTTGTAAAGTGAGTGGCATAGCCATTGCTCATCATCACGATCTGGGAAGTCAAAACGAGCATGCGCTCCACGACTCTCTGTACGGAAGTTTGCTGCAACCGCGGTTGCGAATGCCGTTTCCATCAAGTTTTCAAGCTCTAAACACTCAATACGTTGCGTGTTGAACTCAGTCGACTTGTCTGAAAGGTGTGCATTCTTAAGACGCTCACGAATCACTTTCAGCTCTTCTAAGCCGTCAGCCATCGCTTTACCTTCACGGAATACAGAGAAGTTGTTCTGCATACATTGCTGAAGATCTTTACGAATTACCGCAGGATCTTCACCGTCTGTGCTGTTTTCCCAACGATTGTAGCGCTCTAGTGAACGTTCAATGTCGGCTTCAGTTGCTGGTTTTGCTTCAGCTTGCTTGTTCAAAGTCTCACCAAGGTGAAGACCTGTCGCACGACCGAATACAACCAAATCAAGTAGCGAGTTGCCACCTAGACGGTTTGCACCGTGTACTGATACTGAAGCGATTTCGCCACAAGCGAATAGACCTTGAATTTCAACGTCTGTACCATCTTCAGTTTGTTTAATTGCTTGACCAGAAACCTGTGTTGGTACACCACCCATCATGTAGTGACACGTTGGGATTACAGGAATTGGTTCTTTAACAGGATCAACGTGAGCGAACGTACGAGAAAGCTCACATACACCCGGTAGACGAGATTCAAGCGTCTCTTTGCCTAGGTGATCAAGTTTCAGCTTGATGTGTGGACCCCATGGACCATCACAACCACGACCTTCACGAATCTCAACCATCATCGAACGAGCTACAACATCACGACCTGCTAAATCTTTAGCATTCGGAGCATAACGTTCCATGAAGCGCTCGCCGTCTTTATTGAGAAGGTAACCACCTTCACCACGACAACCTTCTGTTACCAAAACACCTGCGCCAGCGATACCCGTTGGGTGGAACTGCCACATTTCGATGTCTTGCATTGGAACGCCTGCACGAATCGCCATACCAACACCGTCGCCAGTGTTAATGTGAGCATTGGTTGTTGATGCGTAAATACGACCAGCACCACCAGTAGCAAGGATTGTTGCCTTCGCTTTGAAGTAGCAAACCTCACCCGTCTCCATACAAAGCGCGGTAGTACCTAAGATTGCACCATCTTCGTTTTTAACAAGATCCAGTGCATACCACTCAGAGAACACAGTAGTTTTATGCTTGATGTTTTGCTGGTAAAGCGTGTGTAGCAGTGCGTGACCAGTACGGTCAGCTGCCGCTGCGGTACGAGCCGCTTGCTCACCACCAAAATTCTTAGATTGGCCACCAAACGGACGTTGGTAAATACTGCCGTTATCAAAACGAGAAAATGGAAGACCCATTTTTTCTAATTCGATAACCGACTCAGGGCCATTTTTACACATGTATTCGATAGCATCTTGGTCGCCGATGTAATCGGAACCTTTAACCGTATCGTACATGTGTTGTTCCCAGTGATCTTCATGCGCATTACCAAGAGCAACGGTGATACCACCTTGCGCCGATACAGTATGAGAACGAGTTGGGAAAACTTTAGATAGCAACGCACAAGATAGGCCTTGCTCAGAAATTTGTAGCGCGGCGCGCATACCAGCACCACCAGCGCCAATTACTACAGCATCAAACTCACGAACAGGAATAGTCACTTACGCACCCCACAAAATAAACAGACCAGAGAAGAAATATCCTAGAAGAACCGCAACAACACCGACTTGAAGACCAACGCGCAATTTTGCACATTTGATGTAGTCAGTTAGTACTTGCCACAAGCCGATCCACGCGTGAACCAAAATTGAAGTAAGTGCTAACATGGTGAAGACTTTAGTGAAGGTACCACCAAAGAATTGCGTCCAAGATGCGTAAGAAATATCACCTGAGAAAGCACAGAAGCTCACTAGGTAGATAGTGTAAAGCGTCATAATGATGGCTGTTGCACGAATCAATAGATAATCATGCACACCATTACGACCAAAAGTAGAAACGTTGTTTACCATACTAAGATCCCCGCTAGTAGAGACAATACCGCTGTTGCTGCGAATGCAACCTTCGCGCTCTTAGCGCCAGATTCCAGCTCTTCAAAGTGACCAAGGTCCATAAGAAGGTGACGAATACCACCAGCAATGTGGTAAGCCAAAGCGGTTAAAATGCCCCACAGAATGAACTTCACGAAGAAACCGTCGACAATGTCGCTAGCTTCCATAAAGCCTTCAGGGGAAGAGAGGGAAATGGATAGTAACCAAAGCAGAATTCCGATCGCAACAAAAGTAATCACCCCAGACACACGGTGTAGGATGGAAGCTATTGCTGTGATAGGAAAGTGGATGGTCTGTAAATCTAAATTAACAGGTCTTGTCTTTCTTTCTTTCACGGGCTCGCTCACTCAGCTCCATTGAGCATGATGGTCATTAAATAACCTTATGTATTGTTATGGACAAAATTTGATTGCAAACCTTCAAAATTTAACATTAACTTAACAAATAACGTAAGTTGAGCCTTAGATAATTGTAAAATAATTGTTAATCGCTAGGTTTCTGAAGACACCTCACATTTCTTCTTAGCCTTGCATTTATAAGGTTTTAACCAAACTTTTCAGCGCCACTATACGGCTGGCAACATTCTAATACAATTGATGCAACAAATAATGCTACACAGAACAGATTTTTAACGAATTTAATGTAAAAAACACTAACAAGTGCACACAAAGCTCCAGAAAAATTGACTTTCCCACGTAAGACCAGTAAAAAAATGGCACATAAACATCCTGGACGGATTAATAATAACAAAGGAGATTGTTATGGCGGATAAGAAAGCTACCCTTCATATTGAAGGTCAAGCACCGATCGAATTGCCGATTACAGAAGGCGTACTTGGTACACCAGTGATCGACGTTCGTACACTAGGTTCTAATGGTTTTTTCACTTTTGATCCTGGTTTTCTTGCCACTGCATCTTGTGAATCGCAAATAACTTATATTGACGGTGGAAAAGGTATTCTTCTACACCGTGGTTATCCAATTGATCAACTGGCCAATAACGCTGATTACTTAGAAGTTTGTTACATTCTTTTATACGGCGAAGCTCCTTCTCGAGCTCAATACGAAGAGTTCAAGACGACGGTCACGCGTCACACCATGGTTCATGAGCAAATTGCTAGTTTCTTCCACGGCTTCCGCCGTGATGCTCACCCAATGGCTGTTATGTGTGGTGTGGTAGGTGCACTTGCTGCGTTCTATCATGATTCATTAGATGTTAATAACGACACACACCGTGAAATTGCGGCATACCGCCTAATTTCAAAAATGCCAACACTGGCTGCAATGTGTTACAAATATTCAATCGGTCAACCGTTTATCTACCCGCGCAATGACCTAGGCTACGCAGAAAACTTCCTACACATGATGTATGCAAACCCATGTGAAGAATATGAAGTAAACCCTGTAGTTGCTCGCGCAATGGACAAAATCTTTACACTACATGCTGATCACGAACAAAACGCTTCAACGTCAACAGTTCGTTTAGCAGGTTCTTCGGGTGCAAACCCATTTGCTTGTATTGCTGCTGGTATCGCTTCTTTGTGGGGCCCTGCTCACGGTGGTGCTAACGAAGCTTGTCTAATGATGCTTGAAGAGATCGGTAGCGTAGACAACATTGAAGAATATGTAGCAAAAGCAAAAGACAAAGATGACCCATTCCGCCTAATGGGCTTTGGTCACCGTGTCTACAAGAACTACGATCCACGTGCAACGGTAATGCGTGAAGCGTGTCACGAAGTACTTAAAGAGCTGAACATTCAAGATCCACTACTTGATGTAGCAATGGAACTTGAGCGCATCGCTCTTTCTGATGAGTACTTTGTATCGAAGAAACTATACCCGAACGTAGATTTCTACTCAGGTATCATTCTGAAAGCGATCGGTATTCCTGTATCAATGTTCACAGTAATCTTCGCGATGTCTCGTACTATCGGTTGGATTGCACACTGGAACGAAATGCACAGCGACCCGACAAACCGTATCGGTCGTCCTCGTCAGTTGTACACTGGTGAAGAACAGCGTGATTTCCAAGCTCTACACGAGCGCGAATAGTAAAGTTTCGACTTTTCTAATCAATTGAAATCAAAAAGGGTTGATGTATTAACATCAACCCTTTTCTTTTCTGCGAGATGCGAGATGCGAGATGCGAGATGCGAGATGCGAGATGCGAGATGCGAGATGCGAGATGCGAGATATTTTGAATTTCTATGACCCCTTGTCAACGCTACAATCAAAGAGATTTCCAACCGCTTCTTTCGTCAGTCTAAGGAATGACGACTTCGAACATAATCCTTTAGAGTTCTGACGGGGTCGTCTCATCGACAGGTACAAATTTATAGTGACTCGTCATCCCCAAGAACGAGGAACGAGTGAGTTAGGGAGCTCATTTAGTTTATAGAGAACCTTGCGAGATTCCCTACTCCTTCCTTCGTCAGTCTAGGGAATGACGAATACACTCGACTCGCATCCTACATCCCATATTTTCTTTTTATACCGGGTTGTCTATATCAATAAACTCAACATCTAAGTCATGCTCTTTCGCTAACCACTCACCTAATGCCTTCACACCATAACGTTCTGTTGCGTGGTGTCCTGCTGCAAAGTAATGAATATCTTGCTCACGCGCTGAGTACGTAGTTCGCTCTGAAATCTCACCAGAGATAAACGCATCAATGCCTTGAGAAGCCGCTAACTCAATGTAATCTTGACCACCACCGGTGCACCAACCAACAGTAGTAATCATTTTGTCTTGGTTCTCTGGAGCAATGTGTAATGGCTTGCGGTTCAAAGCTTGGCCAATCTTTTCTGCGAACTCTGCACCTGTCATTGGCGCACTCAACTTGCCAAACATCGCAACCGATTGTGGGTGCCCTTCTAAACCGCCTTCGACTTCGATATCAAGCAACTCAGCAAGCTTGGCGTTGTTGCCTAACTCAGGGTGAATATCTAGAGGCAAGTGGTAACCCAACAGGTTGATGTCGTTTTTAATCAAGGTACGAATACGCTTGCCCTTCATGCCGCGAATCGCTTCTGATTCACCTTTCCAGAAAAAGCCGTGGTGGACTAACAAAGCATCGGCGTTCAGTTCTACCGCTTTATCAATCAAGGCTTGAGAAGCTGTCACACCAGTAACGATTCGCTTCACTTCTGTTGCCCCTTCAACTTGAAGACCATTAGGACAATAATCTTTAATCTGCTGTGGCTGCAGTTTTTCATTAAGTAGCTTTTCTAATTGTAAGTTATTCATTTTTATTTCCAGCTTACCTTTATAATAACGTCGTTATATCAATTTACGGGTAGAATGTCGAAAGCCCCACGATGAGTTTATGAGGAACAGATGACAGCACTGCAACGTTTTTACCAATGGGTCATCGACTCACCGCCATTACTGGAAATCAAACCACCCGTTTCTGATCTCAGAGCCTTCTCAAGCCCTCATGCCATAGATTCATCACATACATACAATGGTAATCCTAGGCTAGGCTTCCTCTACCAGCACTTATGTGAGCTAGTCATCGATGCTTCGGATAATTATGCAATCAAGTACGATGAGATTCAGATTAATGTAGATGGCAGAACGCTAGGTGCTATCGACTTTATTCTTGAAGAAGAGAGCAGCCACAAGCTGCAACATTGGGAAGTGGCGATTAAGTTTTACCTACTCCATGAACAGACATGGTTTGGTCCTAACTCTCACGACCAATTAGATAAGAAGCTCGATCGAATGTTGAACCACCAGCTAGGTATGTCGTCTTCACCTGCCTTTGTTGAGCAATATCCAGAGATTGATGTCGACTCAAAACATCTCCTCATGCAAGGGCGTCTATATACCAACCCCTTCTTAGATCAAAAAGTACCTACTGAATGTTTGGGCTACGACATTAATTCAAGCCAAGTAAACGGTTTTTGGTGCTATCAAAACCAAGCTCATTTAATTACTGAAGTGCTCTACCCTCTCACCAAAGAGCAATGGGCAGCAGGCACTGATGATTTCACCGGCGAGCCTATCACCGAGTTTGGTGATCGCTTCGTTCATGGGCAAACCAAATCAGGGCAGTTTTGGTTTGTGATGCCAAAAAGTTGGCCACACGGATAATCTATTCAATTATTCAACCACTTAGTCCTAGCCGCTTTACCCATAAACTAATAAAAAAGGGCTGATGCTTTCACATCAACCCTTTCACTATTTACTTGATGACTCTACTAATCTGTATTCGATTATAGGCCAGCGGCTGCAAATACTTGATTAACAATCTCTTGAGCTTCTGCTTCGATTGCTTTTAGGTGCTCTTCACCTTTAAAGCTTTCACAGTAGATCTTGTAGATGTCTTCAGTACCTGATGGACGAGCGGCAAACCAACCGTTCTTAGTTGTCACTTTTAGGCCGCCAATCGCAGCGCCATTACCTGGAGCATGTGTTAGGCGTGCAGTAATTGCATCACCAGCAAGCGTCTCAGCTGAAACCATCTCTGGAGATAGCTTCTTAAGCACGTCTTTTTGTGCGCCATTAGCTACTGCTTGAATACGGTTGTACTTAGATTCACCGTGTTTAGCGGCAAGTTCTTCGTAATATTCTTGTGGGTTCTTACCAGTAACGGCTGTGATTTCAGCCGCAAGTAAGCAAAGAATCAGGCCATCTTTATCTGTTGACCAAGGCGTACCGTCTTTACGTAAGAAAGATGCACCCGCACTCTCTTCACCACCGAAACCAAACTGACCGTTATAAAGGCCATCAACGAACCATTTGAAACCAACTGGCACTTCGCAAAGCTCACGACCTAAGTCAGCAACAACGCGGTCAATCAATGCGCTTGATACCAGTGTTTTACCAACAGCAACGTCTTTACCCCAACCTTCACGGTTACGGTATAAGTAGTCAATACACACCGCTAGGAAGTGGTTGGGATTCATTAAGCCTTTTGGCGTAACAATACCGTGGCGATCGTAATCAGGGTCGTTACCAAACGCTAATTGATAGTCGTCTTTAAGAGCCAGTAAACCTGCCATGGCGTATGGAGAAGAGCAGTCCATACGAACCACACCGTCTTTGTCTAGAGACATAAACTGGAATGAAGGATCAACCGCTTCACTTACAAGAGTAAGGTCTAGGTTGTACGCTTTACCAATTTGACGCCAGTAATCAATACCGCTGCCACCCAGTGGATCAACACCAATTTTGATGTTTGCTTTCTGGATCGCTTCCATATCAACCACATTAACCAAGTCAGCAACGTATGGTGCAACCAGATCCACTTCTTTCACTAACTCTGACTGTTTAGCCTGTGCGATAGGAGTACGCTTTACACCTTGCATTTGCTCAGCAATGATGACATTCGCACGATCTTCAATCGCTTGAGTTAGCTCAGCTTCAGCAGGGCCACCGTGTGTCGGATTGTATTTAATACCACCGTCTTGTGGTGGGTTATGCGAAGGCGTGATAACAATGCCGTCGGCCTTTTTATCATTCACTAGGTTATGCGTAAGGATCGCGTGCGAGATACCAGGTGTTGGAGTAAAGCCATTGTTTTCTTGAATAATAACTTCAACACCGTTCGCTACAAGCACTTCGATAACGGTAGAAAACGCAGGCTCAGAGAGAGCATGAGTATCTTTACCTAAGAAAAGTGGGCCTGTTGTACCTTGCTCAGCACGAACGTCAGCAACCGCTTGTGCGATCGCTAAGATGTGGTTTTCATTAAATGTTGATTTGTCTGCTGTACCACGGTGACCTGAAGTACCGAACAGAACTTTGTGGTCTGGGTTAGTAGCATCCGGTTGCTGTAAGAAATAGTTAGCAACTAAAGCCGGGATATTATGAAGATCTTCCTGCTGAGCTTTCTGCCCAGCACGAGGGTGCATAGCCATTTTTCGACATCCTTATATATAAAATTTAAAAACAAAAAAACCTCATAATATCTTCTTATCCATGGATATTATGAGGTTTAAATCAGATTTCGTTAAATTGAACCTGTTACTTTTTCTATCAATTCTGCTTGGAAACTCATGCGGCTCATAAGCTGTTCAACCATCTGTCTTTTACGGCTAGTGTTGTTATTAGTTATTACCCAAAAAGGACTTTGTGGAATGGCTTTAGGCTTAGTTGTGTTGCCGTTTGCTAGCAAGGTCTCTTCGTTGTCTGCAAAGTAAACACGCTTGCGGCCTTTTACTTGAGTTGCTTCTGAAAAGCTTAAAGGGTCGATTTTATGCAGTGTCGATAACACAAGCATGAAACGATCAATGGCTTTCTTCAGTGATGCAAACTCATCTGATATTAGTAGTGAGCGCATTTCTTTAACACCATCGAACTTCTCTGGAGTAAAGCCTACCTCTTTGCTAACAACGATACCTTTTGGCTCAACGCTCTCTTTGAACGGAACCATGCCTGGGCGATCTACTTGTAACAAGCGGCGCAGAATATCTGAAGCGCTTTCGCCAATACGTTCTGTCTGACCCGCGATATAACGGTATAGGTCTTCATCAACCTCAATTGTTTTCATTCGCTTTTCACAATCTCAATGTTTAAACTCAGGGGGATTATAGCGAGATCCGCGCGGATACTCTACGTCAAACCCACCATGAATAAGATAAAAATGTCAGTACAGCTCAACTATAAATTAGAAGGTGCGGGTCACACCATTGTTTTGATCCATGGATTATTTGGTAATCTGGACAACCTTGGCTTGCTGGCTAGGGATCTGAAGGCCGATCATCAAGTGCTCAGCATTGATCTGCGTAACCACGGTCAGTCCTTCCATAGCGATACTCACAACTATCAAGCAATGGCACACGACGTTGCTCAACTGTTGAATGATCTTGAACTAAAAGATGTCACTGTAATTGGTCACTCTATGGGTGGAAAAGTCGCAATGGCGCTTACCCAGCATCTCGAATTAAATAAGCTGGTTGTGTTGGATATGGCACCGGTCGCCTACACCCAAAGTCGTCACGACAACGTATTCGCAGGCCTACAAGCCGTGATCAAAGAACAACCAACGTCACGCTCAGACGCACTAAAGGTTCTCGCAAAACACATAGAGATAGATGGAGTTCGCCAGTTCCTAACCAAATCTTTGTTCAAATCAGAACAAGGCACCATGGAATGGCGCTTTAACGTTGCGTCACTGCTCGCCAATTACTCGCAGATCATTGGTTGGGAACCGATTGATAAAACCTCGGTCAAAACCTTGCTGATAAAAGGTGGGGATTCTGATTACCTTACGGCTAAGCATCAAACTGCCGTTCAACAGCAGTTTTCCAACGCAAAGGCACATGTTATAGCGAACACCGGACACTGGTTACACGCAGAAAAGCCAGCCGAAGTACTTCGTGCAATAAGAAAATTCATCGCTTAGATAGATTGATTAGTCGATATAAATGAGAGCTGTGTAATCACAGCAGATTAACTTTATCTCACAAGAGTGATATAGTGCGCCCAAGCAAATTTGGTATATAAGGTTCCCATGCTTTACGACTACATGAACATCATTGAATCTGTTGGTTTAGATCTTCTGTTTGCCGCAATTTTCTTTCTAATCGGAATGGCAATTAAAGACGTTCTAAAGGAAGGAAATGTTCCTGCATTTGGTCGTCGCATAGTATGGTTAGTACTTTTCCTTGGCTGCGCAGGTTTTATCGCAAAAGGGATAATCCAACTGAGCTGGGAAGGAACTGGAATCTAACGATTTCCTCCGAACTTTATTACACCGACAACAGACAAAATGAAAGGTAATGATTCTATGGCAAGTGTAGGTCTCTTCTTTGGTAGCGATACAGGTAACACTGAAGCTGTTGCTAAGATGATTCAAAAGCAATTGGGCAAGCAGCTCGTTCAAGTTCAAGACATTGCAAAAAGCAGCAAAGAAGATATCGATAACTTCGATCTACTGCTGCTTGGTATCCCTACGTGGTACTACGGCGAGGCACAATGTGATTGGGATGACTTTTTCCCTGAGCTAGAAGCTATTGATTTCTCAACAAAGCTTGTTGCTATCTTTGGTTGTGGCGACCAAGAAGATTACGCAGAATACTTCTGTGATGCTATGGGTACTATCCGTGACATCGTTGAAGCGAAAGGCGGTACTATCCTAGGTCACACATCAACTGAAGGCTACGAATTCGAAGCATCGAAAGGTTTAGTTGAAGGCGATGACAGCCAATTTGTTGGTCTATGTATTGACGAAGACCGTCAACCAGAACTAACTGATGAGCGCGTAACTAACTGGGTTAAACAAATCCACGAAGAAATGTGCCTAGCAGAGCTAGAAGATTAATTCTCTGGCGATTGTTAATTGTTACAATTAATGACCGTTATGTAGATATGAAAAAACCTCCTTATCGGAGGTTTTTTGCTATTTAAAGTTTATCAATCAACACTCTGCTTCTAATGCTTCGCCATCATCTCTAAATTGTGGCTTCTTTCTAACATATAGAGTTCGCTGAATTTCTGAGACTACATTCCCCTGCTTATCTTTAACGTGGATAATAAATTCGGGGAGACACTTCTCACCAAGCTGTGTCTGACGATAGATATCGTCCAGTTGCCCTTGGCTTATCTCAAAATCTGCATACAAGTCAGATTGCCCTGGCTTGATAAAGTTGATGCTTGCTTCTTTATCCCAAACATAATATCTCTCTCCTAAAATACCCATTAACATCAAAGAGTAAACAGGATCGGTTAGGGAAAATATACTGCCGCCATATTGAGTACGATTGGCATTTTTATTCCACCAACGTAGCTTAAGCACTGTCTTTACTACCCTAAAATCAGCACTGATATGGGCTATCTTAATACCAGCACCCCAGAAAGGAGGCCAAATGTTGAGAGCGAATTTTACGATGTTTGGTTTATATATTCTTGCAAGTTGCTTATTCATAACAACATTCCGTGTTCATATTAGAATTACCGTCACCTTGACTGGTCGTACCTCCACTATAAGTGAGATACTTCCAATTTACAAAACAGATTGTGATGTCAGTGAGTAACCCTTTGAAGTTCGTGGTTTATTGTTATGCCTGACTAAACTATAATGGTATTAATATTGAATTCTGTTAATTGCTGCAGATCATCAACAGGAAAGTATATGTCAGACAATAATCAAGCGCTAAAAGATGCTGGTCTTAAAGTGACCCTCCCACGGCTCAAAATTTTAGAAGTATTACAACAACCAGACTGCCAACATATTAGTGCTGAAGATTTATATAAAAAGCTGATCGACTTAGGTGAAGAGATCGGTCTTGCGACCGTTTATCGCGTACTGAACCAATTCGATGATGCTGGCATTGTAACTCGCCACCACTTTGAAGGTGGTAAGTCTGTATTTGAACTTTCAACACAGCATCACCACGATCACCTAGTATGTTTAGACTGCGGTGAAGTTATCGAATTCTCTGATGATCTTATCGAAGAAAGACAAAAAGAAATCGCTCAACGCTACAACGTACAGTTAACTAACCACAGTTTATACCTGTATGGTAAAAGCATCACTGGGGATTGCAAAGGCAACCCAGACGCACACAAAGCGAAGAAATAACTCAGAACGCTGGCTTAGGCCGGCGTTTTTTATTTGGGCTGATACCGTATTAAGAATCACAGTATTTCCCAGACACAAAAAAACCGGCTCTAAGCCGGTTTTTTATTAATCGTATCTTGAGAAACTAAGCTTTAAGACACTAAGCTTGGAAAAACAGAGCTGAGAAAAACAAAGCCATTAAGCCTCAGTTTTACCCCAAGTATCACGTAGACCAACCGTGCGGTTGAATACTAGTGCGTCTGCTTTAGAGTCTTTCGAATCCACACAGAAGTAGCCTGTACGTTCAAACTGATACGCTTGCTCTGCCACACCTTCGGCTAGGCTAAGTTCAACAAAACCGTTTAGCGTAACAAGTGACTCAGAGTTAAGCGTTGCAGCGAAATCATCAGCAGCGGCTGGGTTTGCCACAGTGAATAGACGATCGTACAAACGAATCTCAGCAGGCAATGCTTTATCAGCTGATACCCAGTGGATAACGCCTTTCACTTTACGGCCATCTGCAGGGTTCTTACCGAGTGTTTCATTGTCGTAAGAACAGAAGATAGTCGTAATGTTGCCTTCTGCATCTTTTTCGATACGCTCAGCTTTGATCACGTAAGCACCACGTAGGCGAACTTCTTTACCTAGAACCAAACGCTTGTACTTCTTATTTGCTTCTTCACGGAAGTCGTCACGTTCAATCCAAACTTCGCGTGTAAATGGAACTTCACGAGTACCCATTTCAGGCTTGTTCGGGTGGTTTGCCACTGTCAGTGTTTCTACTGTATCAGCGTCGTAGTTTTCAATCACGACTTTGATCGGATCAAGAACAGCCATTGCACGAGGTGCATTTTCGTTGAGATCATCACGGATACAAGATTCAAGTGAACCAAACTCAATCATGTTCTCTTGCTTAGTCACACCAATACGCTTACAGAATTCACGGATAGAACTTGAAGTGAAACCGCGACGACGTAGACCAGAGATAGTTGGCATTCGTGGATCGTCCCAGCCTTCAACTAGGTTTTCAACCACAAGTTGGTTCAGCTTACGCTTCGACATTACCGTGTATTCAAGATTCAGACGGCTAAACTCGTATTGACGAGGTTGGCAATCAATCGTGATGTTATCTAGAACCCAGTCATACAAACGACGGTTGTCTTGGAACTCAAGCGTACAGATAGAGTGCGTAATACCTTCTAGCGCATCAGAGATACAGTGAGTGAAGTCGTACATTGGGTAAATGCACCACTTGTCAGCAGTCTGATGGTGGTGAGCAAAACGAACACGGTAAATAACTGGATCGCGCATAACCATGAATGAAGAGCTCATGTCGATCTTAGCACGTAGACATGCTTTGCCTTCTTCGAAGCCACCGTCACGCATTTTCTCAAATAACGCTAGGTTTTCTTCAGGGCTGCGATCACGATATGGGCTCGCTTTACCAGGCTCTTTCAATGTGCCTCGGTACTCACGGATTTGATCAGGACTTAGCTCGTCAACATACGCTAAGCCTTTATTAATTAATTCCACAGCATAAGCGTAAAGCGTATCGAAGTAGTTTGATGAGTAACAAATATCACCAGACCATTCGAAGCCTAACCAGCTTACATCATTCTTAATTGACTCAACGTATTCAACGTCTTCTTTTTCAGGGTTTGTATCATCGAAACGAAGATTACACTGTCCCTGGTAGTCCTGAGCAATACCAAAGTTCAAGCAAATAGATTTAGCGTGACCAATGTGCAGGTAGCCATTTGGTTCCGGCGGGAAACGAGTATGCACGCTACTGTGTGTACCATCCGCTAAATCTTTATCGATAATTTGGCGAATGAAATTCGATGGACGAGCCTCAGCTTCACTCATCTATAGCACCTCTATGTATTTAGTATTGTCAGAGAAAGTTATCTTCCATCCCCAAGAAAAAGGCGGCTTTTGCTACCTATCAAAGATAGAAAGATCATTGTTGCTAATCATCCACAATTCTTCGCCTTTGCACAATAAGAACCATCAGTTAATTGTGATTATTTCGTCTATTCGCTGAAGAATAGAACGAACCTTGTTCACTGGCCTTAAATGGCAGGCACAAAAAAGCCTCCCGTTTGGGAGGCTTTCAATTTGAAACTTACTTAAGAGCAGTTGTTACGTCTTAATAAATACTTCCTTTACTATGGAAGTTTTACATCAGATAGGTCTTCACCAGCACCGATAGCTTTCATTTCGCCAGCTACGATTTCAGCTAGTGGGCCTAGGATAACCTGAAGGTTGTTCTCACCCAGTTTAACCACACCTTTAGCGCCAAGTTTCTTAAGAACAACTTCATCAGCGATAGAGCGGTCTTTTAGCGTTAGACGTAGACGAGTGATACAAGCATCGATTGAAGTCAGGTTTTCGTGACCACCTAGAGCTTTAAGGTATTGACGAGCAACTTCACCTTTTGGAGCGTCGCCAGCAGGAGCAGCTACAGCTTCGTCATCATCTTCACGACCTGGCGATTTCAAGTTGAAAGCGCGGATTGCGAAAGAGAAAGTGAAGAAGTATAGAGCACCGAATCCTAAGCCAATCAATAGTAGAGTAAATGGTTTAGTTGCTAGACCCCAGTTCAATACGAAGTCGATTAGACCAGCAGAGAAACCGAAACCGTGCAGAGTACCAAACATGTTAGCAACAACTAGAGACAGACCTGTAAATACAGCGTGCATTGCGTATAGAGCAGGAGCTAGGAATACGAACATGAATTCTAGCGGCTCTGTGATACCTGTTAGGAATGAACAGAATGCAACTGAGAACAGTGCGCCACCAACTTGGCTACGTTTTTCAGCAGGAGCAGCTAGGTACATTGCAAGAGCAGCACCTGGCAGACCGAACATCATTACTGGGAAGAAACCGTTCATGAATACGCCAGCGCCTTTATCGCCACCGAAGAAACGGTGTAGGTCGCCAGATTTAACAGTGTCAGTCACTTCTTTAACTACAGTAGTGATTTCTGGAGTTACAGAGTTAGCGAATGTGAATGTGTGCTCTTGGCCAACAACTAGAGTTTTAGCAAGTGCAGGGTCAACACAAAGTTGAGTGATGTTAGCGAATGCGCCTTGACCAGCAACAACGATTTCTTGACATGTACCCATACCGAACCAGAAGTATGAGTTCAATACGTGGTGTAGACCTACAGGGATAAGTGCACGGTTAAGAGTACCGTAAACGAATTGGCCAACAGCACCAGACGTTGATACCGCGTGAGCTAATGCATCTAGACCAGATTGAATACCAGGCCAAACCACACCAGACACAGCACCTGCAACAAGTGCAAATAGACCGGCCATGATAGGTACTAAACGTTTACCCGCAAAGAAAGCCAGCCACTCAGGAAGGCGTGTTGCATGGAAAGCGTTGTAAGAGTGACCTGCGATGATACCTGCGAAGATACCGCCGAAGAATGACATGTTAACGTCAGCGTTGATTGTCGTTGCTGTCGCTGTTAGTACGAAGTAAGCAACTGCACCAGCAAGACCCGCTGCGCCGTTACCATCTTTAGAAAGACCAATCGCGATACCTAGACCAAATAGCAGTGGTAGGTTACCGAAGATAGCACCACCAGCTTCTGCCATGAATGGAATATCAAGTAGATCGCCTTGACCTAAACGTAATAGAAGCGCCGCAATCGGAAGCGTTGCGATAGGTAGCATTAACGCCTTACCCAGCTTCTGTGCATATCCTAGAATATTCACCAGTTGTTTCCCCCTATAGGATTTTTTAGAATTCGTTTGAGAAACTTATTTTAGTCGCTCAATTTAGTCCTATTCAGTGTATTCAATTAATTTTGCTCCGCAAATTAAAACCTTACCATTTGTGATCCTAATCACCAGTTTTTACCAAATCCAGAGGTTTTTGCTAGCGAGATCATAAAACTTATTTTATCATTCAAAAAAATGAACATTTATAGATAAAATCTAAACCTAATCATTAGGTAAAAAGATGGTATATCTCGGCTTACATTGCCGTATGAATAATCATTAACAATAAACCTCAATGTATAACAACGAATAATTTTTCATATGTTTTTCAATAATTTAAATAACATCACATTTTGAAGCCGTTTGCCCATAAAAGATAAATCGTTACGTAAATGATGCTCGCAAACTAAGTCCACATTTAGGTAACGAACAAATTTAAAAGATCTCACGAAATAAGGATTAGCTGACTATGTACGCGCTAAGTAACTGTAAAATTTATACTGGTAGTGATGTTCTGACCGATCATGCTGTTGTAATCGAAAACGAACTGATCAAAAAAGTCTGTCCTATCTCTGAATTGCCAGAAGGAATCGAGGTTCGCGATCTAGACGGAGCAAACCTAAGCCCAGGTTTCATTGACCTACAACTGAATGGTTGTGGCGGTGTAATGCTTAACGATGAGATCACTGCAGACACCATGCAGATCATGCACAAAGCAAACCTTAAATCTGGCTGTACTAGCTTCTTACCAACGTTAATCACTTCATCAGATGAAGATATGCGTGCGGTTATCACTGCAGCTCGCGAGTACCACAATCAATACCAGAACCAATCTTTAGGCCTACACCTTGAAGGTCCATACCTAAACGTTGCGAAAAAAGGCATCCATAGCGTCGATCACATCCGCAAATCTGATAGCGAAATGATTGAGCTGATTTGTGAGAACAGTGACCTTGTTGCAAAAGTAACATTGGCTCCAGAACTCAACGACCCAGAGCATATTGAGCGTCTACGCAAAGCCGGTGTGGTTGTTTCGATTGGCCACACTAATGCGACGTACGCAGAAGCTCGTCAAGGTTTCGAATCAGGAATCACTTTCGCCACTCACCTGTTCAATGCAATGACTCCTATGGTTGGTCGTGAGCCTGGCGTTGTTGGTGCGATTTACGATACTCCTGAGGTTTATGCTGGCATTATTGCCGATGGCTTCCACGTTGATTACGCAAACATCAGAATTGCGCATAAAATCAAGGGAGAAAAGTTGGTATTAGTGACGGACGCCACAGCTCCTGCAGGTGCTGACATGGAATACTTTATTTTTGTCGGTAAGAAAGTATATTACCGTGATGGTAAGTGTGTTGATGAAAACGGCACACTGGGCGGCTCAGCTCTGACTATGATTGAAGCAGTTCAGAATACAGTTGAGCACGCTGGTATCGCTTTAGACGAAGCTCTCCGCATGGCTACGCTATACCCAGCTACGGCTATCGGTGTAGAAAGTAAGCTAGGTCGAATCAAAAAAGGCATGGTTGCAAACCTAGCTGTATTTGACCGAGACTTTAACGTTAAAGCGACTGTTGTTAACGGACAATACGAGCACAATTAAGTATGAATGGCGGACAAATAGGTAACGTAGACTTAGTTAAACAACTAAACAGTGCGGCAGTATACCGACTAATAGACCAACAAGGGCCTATCAGTCGTATACAAGTGGCTGATGTAAGCCAGCTCGCACCGGCAAGTGTTACAAAAATTACCCGCCAACTTTTAGAGCGCGGCCTAATTAAAGAGGTTGCGCAGCAAGCGTCTACTGGCGGTAGACGCGCTATCTCCCTAACCACAGAAGTAGAGCCCTTTCACTCTGTCGCTGTGCGCTTGGGCCGAGACTACATTCAAATAAGCCTGCATGACCTTGGCGGTCGTGAGTTGGCTTTCCAACAGCAAGACCTGAATTACTCAGACCAATCAGACCTCACCCAAGGCTTGGTCAATAACTTGAAGGCTTTCATTGCTGAACACCAATCAAAGATCGACCAGCTGATTGCCATTGGGGTCACCCTTCCAGGCTTAGTAAACCCAACAACCGGTGTTGTTGAGTACATGCCAAACACAGACATCGATAACCTTGCGTTAAGCGACATTATTCGCGACACATTCCATGTTGCTTGCTTTGTTGGTAATGACGTTCGAGGAATGGCACTTGCTGAGCACTACTTCGGGGCAAGTAAAGACAGTCAAGATTCTATTTTGGTTAGTGTTCACCGTGGTACTGGTGCTGGTATTATTGTGAATGGTCAGGTTTTCCTTGGTCACAACCGCAACGTAGGTGAAATTGGTCATATCCAAATCGATCCACTTGGTGAACAATGCCAATGCGGTAATTTCGGTTGTCTTGAAACCGTCGCTGCGAACCCTGCCATTGTTGATCGTGTCCAAAAATTAATTAAGCAAGGCTATGAGTCGTCTCTAACAGAGATTGAACACATTACCATTCAAGATGTATGTGACCATGCTATCAATGGCGACGAACTTGCTAAGCAGAGTTTAGTTCGAGTGGGCAATCAACTGGGTAAAGCTATCGCAATGACGATTAACTTGTTTAACCCTCAGAAAGTGATCATTGCTGGTGATATTACAAAGGCACAAGAGATTGTTTTCCCTGCAATTAAGCGCAATGTAGAGAATCAGTCGTTAACGGCTTTCCATAGCGGCCTGCCTATTGTAGCATCACAGATCGATAAACATCCTACGATGGGAGCTTTTGCCATGATTAAGCGTGCCATGCTCAACGGTGTGTTACTTCAAAAGCTTCTTGAAGACTAAAGAAAAACAACTCTGATTTTCCGCGGGCCGTGTTTGTATAAACACGGCCCGTTTTTTTAAGCTAGGGAACTACTACTACAAGTTATGGAACTTATATTAATATCCACTGCGTTTATCGCAGGATTTATTGCTTTAAAGTGTCACCTTCCCCCATTGGTTGGCTTCTTGGTCGCAGGCTTTGGGCTCTTTGCTCTGGGTTTTGAAACCAATGACACCATCATTACCTTGGCTGACCTTGGTGTTACCCTACTTCTATTTACGATTGGCTTAAAGCTCGATATCAAAACCCTACTCTCTAAAGAAATCTGGGCTGGCGCAACAATCCACAACCTTTTATCTACTCTGTTTTTTGCCGTCGCACTGTTTGGTTTTAAATTCCTAGGTATTTCATCGCTTGCAGCTATGTCGATCGAACAGATCGTCCTTCTCGGTTTTGCCCTCTCATTCTCTAGCACTGTATTCGCGGTCAAATCTCTGCAAGAAAAAGGGGAAATGAATGCAACCTATGGCACGCTAGCGATTGGCATTCTGGTCATGCAAGACATCTTTGCCGTGGTATTTTTAACCGCATCGACAGGCAAGATCCCAGAATGGTACGCCATCGCACTGTTCGCTTTGCCATTCTGTCGTCCGTTGTTCTACAAAGTCCTCGATTGGGTTGGTCACGGCGAGATGTTGGTGCTGTTCGGCATTTTCTTCGCATTGGTCGTCGGTGCAGGCTTGTTCCAATTTGTAGGGGTTAAACCCGACCTAGGTGCTCTGATCTTAGGTATGTTGCTAGCAGGTCACCCAAAAGCTTCAGAGCTGTCGAAATCGCTGTTTAACCTCAAAGAGCTTTTCCTTGTCTGCTTCTTTTTGAATATTGGATTATCCGAGCAACCGACTATTCAAGGCTTTATGCTCGCCATTTTATTCTTGTTGTTGCTGCCAGTGAAAGGCGTGCTTTACTTCTTGGTACTCAATCGCTTCAAATTCCGTGTTCGAACCTCTCTACTCGCCTCTCTATCATTGTTTAACTACAGTGAATTTGGCCTCATCGTTGGCGGCCTTGCCTTTAAGATGGGTTGGATGTCTGGTGACATCTTGGTTGCAGTAGCGATTGCAGTGTCACTCTCGTTCTTAATCGCAGCGCCTCTAAACAAAGCGGGCCACAAACTTTATCAACAATCGGGTAAGTGGCTAAAAGAGCACGCTGCTGAGAAGCTCCACCAACGCGACAAACGAATTGATCCAGGTCGTGCTCAAGTGCTTATTCTTGGTATGGGCCGTATTGGTACTGGTGCATACGACGAGCTACGTTCACGCTACGGTAAAGTGAGTTTAGGTGTCGAAGTTCGCGAAGACGCGGCACATAACCACAGAAGCCATGGAAGAAACGTTATTTCTGGCGATGCCACTGACCCAGATTTCTGGGAGCGTATCTTAGATACAGCAAACGTGAAGTTAGTGATCTTGGCTATGCCTCACCACCAAGGTAATCAAACCGCTTTAGAGCAATTAAAGTCGCGTAACTTTAAAGGCCAAATTGCCGCGATTGCTGAATACCCAGATCAACTAGAAACATTAAAAGAAAACGGTGTCGATGCTGCTTTTAACATTTATAGCGAAGCCGGTAGCGGTTTTGCTCGCCACGTTTGTGAGCAGCTAAACCCAAACATCAGTAAAACCTAGTCCTAAACATTTGCTGATTAACCTCTCAAAATTGCTGTTCTTTTGCTCTTTTGAGAGGTTTTTGTTTAAAAAACCAACCGCAATTAGACATCACTCACCAAAACAACCTTAAAATTAGATAATTTCTAACAGAAGTCCCTTTATATTATTTTTTTGCTCACATTCGGTTGCTTTTTTTAGCCAGAATGGCAAATTGAATACAGTTGATTTAGAAATTATTTAAAAGGAAGTTCTATGTGTTCAGTATTTGGCATTCTCGACATTAAAAGTGATGCCGCAGCACTTCGCCCTATTGCTTTAGAAATGTCTAAAAAGCTTCGTCACCGTGGCCCAGATTGGTCTGGTATCTATGCCGGTGAAAAAGCCATTCTTGCTCACGAGCGTTTGGCTATCGTTGGTCTTAACAGTGGTGCACAACCACTATACAGCCAAGATAAAAAGCACATTCTTGCGGTGAACGGCGAAATTTATAACCACAAAGAACTTCGTGCACGCTATGAAGATAAGTACCAGTTCCAGACTGATTCTGACTGTGAAGTTATCCTAGCTCTATACCAAGAAATGGGCGCGGACCTTTTAGAAGAACTTAACGGTATTTTCGCATTCGTTTTATACGACGAAGAGAAAGACGAGTACCTAGTCGGCCGCGACCATATTGGTATCATCCCGCTTTACCAAGGCTACGATGCTCACGGTAACTACTACGTTGCTTCAGAGATGAAAGCACTCGTTGAAGTATGTAAGACGATCAGTGAGTTCCCTCCTGGTAGCTTCTACTCTTCGAAAGATGCAGAACCTCAACGCTACTACATCCGCGATTGGAACGAATACGCAGCCGTTCAAGGTAACAGCACGAGCAAAGAAGAGCTGACTGAAGCACTAGAAGCTGCAGTTAAGCGTCAACTAATGACTGACGTGCCTTACGGTGTACTTCTATCGGGAGGTCTTGATTCATCAATCACATCTGCTGTCGCTAAACGTTTTGCGGCAATGCGTATTGAAGATGATGAGCAATCTGAAGCTTGGTGGCCTCAACTGCACTCATTTGCTGTTGGTCTAGAAAACGCGCCTGATCTGATCGCTGCTCGTGAAGTTGCAGATAAGATTGGTACCGTGCACCACGAGATGACTTACACCATTCAGGAAGGCTTAGATGCAATCCGTGATGTTATCTACCACATTGAAACTTATGATGTAACGACCATCCGTGCTTCAACGCCGATGTACCTGCTTGCTCGTAAGATCAAAGCAATGGGTATCAAGATGGTACTTTCTGGTGAGGGTGCTGATGAAATCTTTGGTGGTTACCTGTACTTCCACAAAGCACCAAACGCGAAAGAGTTCCACGAAGAAACGGTGCGTAAACTTCTTGCTTTAAGCATGTTTGATTGTGCTCGTGCGAACAAATCGTTGGCGGCATGGGGTGTAGAAGGCCGAGTACCATTCTTGGACAAAGAGTTTATCGACGTCGCTATGCGTCTGAACCCTGAAGACAAGATGTGTGGCAACGGTAAGATGGAGAAACACATCCTACGTGAGTGTTTTGAAGACTACCTACCAGATTCAATCGCATGGCGTCAAAAAGAGCAATTCTCTGACGGCGTAGGCTATGATTGGATTGATACGCTGAAAGCAACCGCTGAAGAAAAAGTAACGGATCAACAAATGGAAGCTGCTAAGTTCCGTTTCCCTTACAACACGCCAACAACCAAAGAAGGTTATGCTTACCGTGAAATCTTTGAGGAGCTATTCCCTCTAGAGTCAGCGGCAGAGTGTGTACCTGGTGGCCCTTCAGTTGCTTGTTCATCAGCGAAAGCGATTGAGTGGGATGAGTCATTCAAAAACTGTGTCGACCCATCAGGCCGTGCAGTACAAGCCGTTCACAACGATGCCTACAACGCTTAACGCGTTTTGAACAAACCTTAAAGACTAAAAAGGCGCATTATGCGCCTTTTTGTTTTAAGCCTGTTTTTTTGCTTTGTATTGCTGCATTTATGCGTGAGCTTGTAGTGCTTCATTCTCAATACTGATCGGAACCACTTGGCTGATCATTTTTACTAGCATAATAGATCGAGCTTCACCATCTTTCTGATGGAAAATAGCCTCAACCCCAGCAAACTGGCCACTTTGAATCTTAACCACCTGCCCAGATTCAAACTCAACACAACAATCTTCAACTTCGTTAGTGCAGTACTTCTCGAACTCTTTGAGTTCAAAAACCAAGTCTCCTTGAACCTCATGTGGTCTTGCACCGAACTTAATAAAATCCACAACGCCACGGGTCGAACGAACTGTCGTAAAGCTAGGGCCTTGCTCATAATCAAAGCGAACAAAAATGTAAGACGGGAACAGTGGTTCTTTGACCTGTTTCTCTTTCCCTCTCACTACCTTTTCGACTTCTATTTGAGGGTAAAAGCACTCTACCCCCTGATTTTCTAGGTGCTGTTGAGCGCGTTTTTGATCACCACGCTTACAGTAAAGTAAATACCAACGTTTCATTTAACTAGCCATTTTCTATTTTTAGATATTTTACCACATGCCTAAAACGGTTGAATCGCCATTAATAAAATGAATCGTTACGAGCAAGAAATATTGCGTAGCAGACCAATTTATCAACAAAAAGTTATAGGAGCTGAACTTGGTTAAGCATTGTACAGAGATCATTTAGAGATAAAAAGGCTCATTGTTGTAAGCATATGTACGCCACCTATCATGAGGTTCCCATCCTATTCAACCTCAAACCAATACACCAGACAAATGCATCTAAGCGTTTTTATTCAATGCCGCTTTAAAAAGCTCACTTACCAACCAGCTCAAATCTGGAAAGTTAGTTTGCAGCACATTCCAAATGGTCAACATCAAAAACAAAGAGTTTTAATATCAATAACTTAACAAAACTCAGTTATCGTAACCATAAAATACACCTATTGCAGACTTTTATCCTACTGTGTATACATGAGTAACTATAAAATCTTTTAATACCTAAAATTAGTAAAACTTATGCCAAGCAATCACAACATATTTGGCCACCCTAGAGGCCTATTTCTACTCTTTAGCACCGAGCTATGGGAACGTTTCTCCTACTATGCAATGCGTGCAATTCTTGTTTTATTTCTTACCGATACCACTATCAATGGTGGCCTTGGTTGGTCAACTAAAGATGCCCTCGACCTTTATGGTATCTACACCGGTTTAGTCTATATCACACCATTAATCGGCGGCTGGCTTGCCGATAACTACTTAGGACAACGTAAATCGATCCTAGTGGGTGGTGTATTAATGGCATTAGGCCAATTTACGCTTGCTCTTCCTAACGGCGCTATTGGCTTAGACCAAGTAAATGCTCTTTATCTAGGCTTAGCACTGCTTATCAGTGGTAACGGTATGTTTAAACCAAACATCTCGACCATGGTTGGCGACCTATACCAAGAAGGCGATAACCGACGTGACGGTGCTTTCACCATTTTCTACATGGGCATCAACTTAGGCGCGCTACTGGGTGGCTTAATTTCAGGTGCTGCAGTTGACTCGTTCGGCTGGAAAGCTGGCTTCCTAGCCGCTGGTATCGGTATGGTTATCAGCTTAGTTATGCAGTTGACGATGGCTCAATCATGGTTAGGCAACATTGGCTCAGTACCTGCAGCTGCACGAGCGAAAGCGCTGAACAAATCAAAAGAAAAAACACCACTGACCAAAGAAGAGTTCGACAGACTAAAAGTTATTCTGATTATGGGTCTGTTTGTCATTGTTTTCTGGGCTGGCTTTGAACAAGCTGGCGGCCTGATGAACATCTACACTCAGCAATATACTGACCGTATGATTGGTGGTTTTGAAGTTCCAGCTGCATGGTTTCAATCTCTAAACCCATTCTTCATCATCACCCTCGCACCTATCATTGCGGCGTTTTGGGTCAAGCTTGGTAAGCGTGAACCAAACTCTCCAGTGAAATTTGCGATGGCTTTGTTCTTCCTAGCTCTAGGCTTTGTGTGCATGATGGGCGCAGTAATGGAGCAAGGCGGCGACCTAACAGTGAAAACATCAATGCTGTGGTTAGTCGGTGCTTTCTTCTTCCATACCCTTGGCGAGCTTTGTCTATCTCCTATTGGCCTGTCGTTGGTCACTAAGTTAGCTCCGCTTCGTCTAGCATCGTTAATGATGGGTGCATGGTTTGGCTTCAATGCTGTCGCAAACTACGTAGCTGGCCTTGTGGGTTCTCACGTTGGTGAGCTTGGCGCAATGTCTATCTTCGGTGGTATCGCAATTACAACGACAATTAGTGGCGTCTTACTACTTCTTTGTGCCGGCAAGCTTGTATCATGGATGCATGGTGTAGAAACCAACATGACGCTTGAATCAGAGCCAAAAGCAGAAACTTCGGTTGCTTAATAGCTAGTTCGATTTCAAGACGAAACATCAAGATCAAAAAGGGCTGCTCAATGAGCAGCCCTTTTGTTATCTATTCAATCGACATATCAGCTAGCGATGAAGCGCCACTAGTTCAACCATCATATCGATGTGTGAGTCTCTGTCGTTGAGACACATAATGTAGCTAAAGTCCGAACCACCAGCATCAATGAACGTCTCTTTACACTGGTCTGAAATCTCTTCTAACGTTTCTAAACAATCCACTGAGAATGCAGGCGCCATAATATCGATCTTCTTGATACCTTTACTTGGAAGCGTTTCAAGCGTTTCGTCGGTATAAGGCTTCAACCACTCCTCGCGGCCAAATCGAGATTGGTATGTCATGGTGATGTCTTGCGAGGATAACCCTAACTCTGCAGCAAGTAATTTGGTCGTCGCTTCACAATGTTGAGGGTAAATATCACCTTCATCGGCTAACCTTTTAGGGATGCCGTGGAATGAACACACCAAGTGATCGCCTTTGCCATTTTCTTCCCAATGGCTACGAACACTTTCAGCCAATGCTTTCGCATAGCTAGGGTGAGAGTAATAATCTCGAATAAAGCGATAGCTCGGGATAACAGGCATTTGTTTGAAGGCTTTAGTTAAACCATCAGAAACGGCCGCTGTCGTTGTGCCTGAGTATTGAGGGTATAAAGGCAATACGATGATGTCTTCAACGCCCTGCTCCATTAATTGCTCAACGCCGGTTTTAAGGCTTGGATTACCATAGGTCATCCCCAAAGCTACAGGCATCTGTAATTTTGTTTGTAGCTTTTCAGCTTGTCTCTGCGAATAAACAAGCAGTGGTGAGCCTTCGTCCATCCAAACAGACTGATAAAGCTTAGCCACTTTAGGTGCTCGAATCGGTAGAATCACCCCATGTAAAATAGGACACCAAAGCCAGCGAGTTAGGTTTACCACTCGTTTGTCGTGTAAGAATTCACTTAAAAATCGGCGAACGCCAGCTGGAGTCGCGGTATCTGGTGTTCCTAGGTTAACCAGTAAAACGCCCTGCTTTTTATTATTTTCCATAGCTACCTGAGACCAATGTGTGATTTTCTGGAACGTAATATACTAATCTGCATAAGTTTAAGATCATTGTTACGCAACTAAATTTAAGAATAGTCGTTCTTAACCTGAGTTATCGCAACATCACCTTGATCGTTAGCCGCGCAAATCTAAGCCATAACGCGGAAATTGTGCACAATCGATTTTATCTAGATTGGTATATGACTAAAAATTGAAACAAAAAAAGCGACCTTAAAGGTCGCTTCTAATATATCAAATTCTAAAACTGGCTGTTAGCCAATTATGCTAGTGCTTTCTCAAGTTCTGCACTAACTTCAGCAACTTGCTTAGTACCGTCGAACTTAAGGTACTTAGTGTTGCCTGCTTCAGCTTCTTTACCGTAGTAAGAGATCAGCGGAGCTGTTTGATCGTGGTATACACCTAGACGTGCACGAACTGTTTCTTCTTTGTCGTCATCACGAACCACTAGCTCTTCGCCAGTGATGTCATCTTTACCTTCTTCTTTAGGCGGGTTGTACACATTGTGGTATGTACGGCCAGAAGGAAGGTGAGCACGACGACCAGCCATACGCTCAACAATCACATCGTCAGCTACGTCGAATTCAACAACGTAGTCTACTGCGATACCCATTTCTTTTAGGCCATCAGCTTGAGGGATTGTGCGTGGGAAACCGTCTAGTAGGAAACCTTTCTCACAGTCATCTTGAGCGATACGCTCTTTGATAAGACCAAGGATAATTTCATCAGAAACTAGCTGACCCGCGTCGATTACTGATTTAGCTTGCTTACCAAGCTCAGTACCCGCTTTGATAGCAGCACGTAGCATGTCACCAGTTGAAATTTGAGGGATACCAAATTTGTTCATGATGAAGTTAGCTTGAGTACCTTTACCCGCGCCAGGAGCACCTAGAAGAATGATGCGCATGTTTAATCCTCTTATAAAAATTATGATTTATACCGAAGCTCACTATCCCGCCTTTCTGGTTCAATTTAAGTCGAACAAGAGAGGTTAGGTAACAACTGAGGCTAAGCACAACTGTAAACAGAAGCAAAACGGTAAGTTTCGGTATAACGTTTAAAAATCATACAACTGGAGATGATAGGTTCATAGTCCCAGCTGATTAGGTCGAGCATTCTATCACATTAATATTCAATTTGGCTGAAATTAAGACTAAAGAATGTATCGACAGCGTTTGCGTTCGTCTTGTTAGCAACTTTAGCGACATTTCGATGAAGTTAAGCGACGTTCATAAAAAAAGCCCGCATTCGCGAGCTTTTATTCATAATTATAGTCTTAGCCCAAAGTCGAAAGACTAACGTTTTGTCAGTAGCTCGTTGATTGCACCTAAGAATTGTGACGGATCTTCCATTGAGCCCTTTTCAGCCAGCATAGCCTGGCCAAGTAATAGCTCAACCCAGCGACCAAACGCTTGTTCGTCCGCTTCATCTGCCATCTGTTTAACTAGCGCATGCTCAGGGTTAATCTCAAAGATGTACTTCACCTCAGGAGCCGCTTGTCCCGCAGCTTCTAGAAGTTTAGCCATTTGAGTGCCCATCTCGAAATCATCGGTAACAACAACAGCAGGTGTAGTTGCTAACTTGAATGTCGTACGAACTTCTTTAACACGATCACCAAGGTAAGCTTGAGTGCGGTCAACAACAGACTTGAACTCTTCTTCCGTCTCTTTTTGCTTCTCTTTCTCTTCTTCACCTTCAAACTTGCTTAGATCTAAGCCCGCTTTTGTGATCGACTGGAACTGCTTACCGTCGAAGTCAGTTAGGTAATTCATCACATACTCATCGATACGATCGTACATCAGAACAACTTCGATGCCTTTCGCTTTGAACTGCTCTAGATGAGGGCTGTTCTTAGCCGCGGCATAGCTGTCTGCCGTTAGGTAATAAATCTTGTCTTGACCTTCCTTCATACGTTCTACGTAAGAAGCTAGGCTGATGGTTTGCTCAACAGAATCCACTTCCGTTGATGAGAAACGAAGTAGACCAGCGATTTTTTCTTTGTTCGCCATGTCTTCTGCTGGGCCTTCTTTCAATACTAGGCCGAACTCTTTCCAAAACTCCAAGTACTTGTCGTTGTCGTTCTTCGCCATGCGCTCAAGCATAGTCAACACACGCTTAGTACATGCGCCACGAAGAGACTGAGTCACTTTGTTGTCTTGAAGGATTTCACGAGACACGTTGAGCGGCAGATCATTTGAGTCAATTAAGCCACGAACGAAACGCATGTAAGATGGCATGAACTGCTCTGCATCATCCATGATGAATACGCGCTGCACATAAAGTTTTAAGCCGCTCTTGTGGTCACGGTTCATCATGTCCCAAGGTGCTTTCGCAGGGATGTAAAGCAGGCTAGTGTAGTCGTTCTTACCTTCAACTTTGTTGTGGCTCCACGTTAATGGATCCGCAAAGTCGTGAGAAACGTGCTTGTAAAACTCTTGGTACTCTTCTTTCTCGATATCAGATTTATTACGAGTCCAAAGCGCTTGTGCTTTGTTGATCTGTTCCCAATGCTTCTCTTCGGTGTCTTTACCTTCGTCATCTTTAACCGCAGTTAAGATGGAAACCGGGATACCGATATGATCAGAGTATTTACCAATCACTTCACGCAAGCGCCACTCATTCAAGAATTCTTTACCGTCTTCACGCATATGAAGAACGATGTCAGTACCACGAGATTCTTTAGTGATGTCTTCAATGGTATAGTCGCCCTCACCCGCTGAGTGCCATTGCACAGCTTCATCGCTTGCCAGTCCAGCAGCGCGAGTTCGAACCGTTACAGCGTCTGCAACGATAAATGCAGAATAGAAACCAACACCAAATTGGCCAATAAGCTGAGAGTCTTTGCTTTGGTCATCAGACAGCTTTGAGAAAAAGTCAGCCGTACCTGATTTAGCAATCGTACCCAAATGTTCGATAACGTTGTCGCGGCTCATACCGATACCGTTATCAGAAATGGTCAGAGTGTTGGACTCTGCGTTGAATGACAACTTCACGCCTAAATCCGCATCGCCTTGGTAAAGGTCACCATTCGATAGCGCTTGAAAACGAAGTTTGTCAGCCGCGTCAGATGCGTTAGAGATCAACTCACGTAGGAAAATTTCTTTGTTTGAATACAGTGAGTGGATCATTAGATGAAGTAGCTGTTTTACTTCAGATTGAAAGCCACGAGTCTCTTTATTTTGCGTTGCTGTTTCGCTCATTTTTACTCCAAAACATCTATACTTTATGTTGAATACCGGAAGAGGCGTTACACAGGATACCACTCTTATGTTCATTAACATGAGGATGACAAATGTAAATTCAAGGTCAAAAATCATAAAAACACTGTTTTTTTGATCTGTTTTTATTATCCTTGAGGGTGATAAATATAAAAGAACATAAAAGAAGCCATGATTTGGTGAAGAATTAACGGAACTTCACCTGAGATTTGTCTATTTCGCACTCAAAATCATCCAAAATAGAAGAATTCAATGAGCAATATCGGCACAAAGTTTATTCTCGCACAGCGGTTCGTATTCGACCCAAACAGCAATTCACTTGTTGATCAAGCCAGCGACGGTGAAGTCGTACGCCTTGGTAGCAATGAAAGCCGCATTCTCCTGATGCTGTCAGAAAGACCCAATGAAGTTATCACTCGTAACGAATTACACGAATATGTTTGGCGAGACCAAGGCTTTGAGGTAGACGACTCCAGCTTAACGCAAGCGGTATCGACACTCAGAAAGATGCTGAAAGACTCAACTAAGTCTCCAGAATTCGTAAAGACCGTTCCAAAGCGTGGCTACCAGTTTATCGCTTCTGTTGAACGTTCAGCGCCACTTTCTTCAAGCGAACAGCCTGCCATGGCTGAAGTCGTAGAAAATGAGATGGAGCCGACCTTAGCGTTTACGACGACAGCCGAAGAAGTAGTTACTGAGATGACCGAGTCAGAACCCGTGGCTAAGACTCAAGAAGCTAAGGCTGAAGTAGAACCAAAAGCGACCACAAACGTTGCCGCGAACAAAAATAGTAATAAGTGGACAAGCTTTAGTGCTCTACTTATCGCTATTATTATGCCAATTCTAGTAATCACGTTTACTAACCCAGCTGAATCAGAGTTTCTGACACTGGCTGAAGTTGATGGCGTTAAGGTTCAGACACCGATCAACCACCCAGATTTAAGCAGTTGGTTACCAGCTATAGAGAAATGTGTTGTGCATTACAACAACAACCACACAGGAATGTTGAAGCCGACAGAAGTCATCGCAACAGGCGGACAAACCAATAACCTAGCTCTTAACTATATTCACCCACAAGAATATTCGAGCGAGAATATTACCCTAAGAATTTATGCGAACCAGTCGGATTTAAACGACATTTGTAAAGGTGATCAGTAACATGAAATTAAAAGTCTCTATTATTTTACTGGTTCTTTCTGCTTTTCTTAGTGGTTGGTTGTATTGGGGTAGTGATGCTCAAGTCGAACGTCTGCTAACCGCCCATGAGTGGCAATCAAAAATGGTGACTCTGATTACCGATAAGAAGCAAGCTGACTCGATCGGTCCACTTCGTAAAGTAGAATTATCATCGAACGCTAAGTATCTACCTAATGGTACCTACCTAAGAATGTCTGTGGTTAGGCTATATGGTACCCAAACAGCACCAGCAAATGTGATCAACATTTCTGAAACAGGCCAATGGGATATCAATGATAACTACCTACTGGTTTCACCTACTGAGTTTAAAGACGTGACATCTGCCCAGCGCCAAGATTTTTCGGAAGAGCAACTTGAACTGATCACTCAGGTAATCAAAATGGATGCAGAGCAAAGCCGACGCATTGATATTGTTAACCCGAAAGCACTATTACTGACTAGCTTAAACCACGGCTCGACCGTGTTGTTTTCAAACTAACTCTCTCGAGTAATAAATAAAGGGGCATTGCGCCCCTTTTTTGTCTCTAATTTCTAACATAAGATCCATGGATTGGGTTAATCACTTACCCTAATGTTGGGCTCTCTCCGAACCCACGTTTCAAGCAACTAGCTCGTCAAAATAGCATTTGAAATATTAACGTTCGCCGTTGGCACCAAACTACTGTTTTAGAATTTTCAGGGATATGTATGAGTACAGAATTAAACGCGGTAAGTACATCAATCACCAAAGCAACCATCGCAATACACTATTGTCGTCAATGCAATTGGATGCTTCGTTCTAGTTGGTTATGCCAAGAGTTACTGCATACGTTCAGTGAAGAGATAGAACAAGTGAGTTTACATCCCGATACCGGAGGTCGATTTGAGATCTTTTGTAATGGCGTGCAGATTTGGGAAAGAAAGGCAGACGGTGGCTTTCCTGAAGCCAAAGTTCTGAAGCAAAGAGTGCGAAACATCATTGCTCCAGACAGAGATCTTGGCCACGTAGACTCAAAATAAGCCCTTTTTGAAGCCGTGACCGATTCCGTTTATTTACAACTGCCCGCTCACTAGCAGATCACCTTCAAGGCTAACCACTTTAAACATACCGTTCTCGTATAACCCATAGCTTGCAGCATGATCATTTCGTGGGAACGTCGCCGAGCTTGGATTAAATATGAAGATGCCATCCTGATATTCGGCGACAGGAATATGAGTATGACCATGGGCAATAATATCACCCGCTTTCAATGCTGGTCGCTTGTTGGTGTTATATAGGTGACCATGAGTTAAGAAGATACGCTGACCCGATTCTAGTAGCATCCACGAATAGTCCATCATCATAGGGAAAGACAGCAGCATCTGATCCACTTCACTGTCGCAGTTACCACGAACCGCGATGATCTCTTGAGATAACTCATTCAGTTTTTCAGCAACCGCTGGCGGGTTGTACCCTTCAGGAATTGGGTTTCTTGGACCATGATTCAGAATATCACCCAATAGCACTAAATATTGCGCACCTGACGCTCGGTATAGCTCTAAGACTTTTTCTGTTGCTGGCAGCGAACCGTGTAGGTCTGAAGCAAAAAATAATTTCACACGTACTTCTCCATAAAACTTATGAGGCTATTGTACGTATCAAAATGCTACACGTCATCTCTCGCCATACCGTTGATCACAATATTATTGTAACTAACCATACCGACTATCTTGCTGTCACTGACCACCGGAGCACGACTGATACCAAAGCGTTCGAACAAGCGAGCACAATACTTCACGTTCATATCAGCAGACACACTCAAGGCCGGTTTAGTCATAATTTCATAAACGTTGGTTCGCTTTGGTGAACGGTTTTTAGCCAGTACTTTTTTGGCGATGTCATTCATCAACACGATGCCGTACTCATCATCCTCATGGCGTTTATCGACGATGATCGCTTTCACTTGGTGTTTTTTCGCCATCTCAATCGCTTCTAATACCGTGGTTAGCCCATCAATAATCACGTAAGTATTGGCCATTACATCGCCCACACGGATCTTTTCACTGGTACTCATAGTTCACCCTCCACAACCTTTGTTAACGTCTCAACTTGGTGCGCAACACCTACAGCATCTTCAACATCGATCTGGACAGCGATTCCTTGTCCGGACTCTTGGTCAAACTCCCCTACTTCACCAATGGTTTCAAGAATATGCCTCGCCAAATGTTCTTCAACCACAAACAGCAGCACATCTTTTTGTACCTCTAACGTTAAACCAAAGAAGGTGCGCTTTTGGTTTAAGCCTTGCCCTCTGGCATTGTTAATCACCGTTGCCCCTGTTGCGCCTGCATCACGCGCGGCATCGAGCACGGTGTCTGTCTTGCTCTCTTCTACAAACGCTAAGATTAGTTTAAAGCGCATCTTTGCTCTCCTTAGAGGTGTGTAAACGGTTTAACCATTGTGTTATTTGGGCGTAGCTCATCACTGAGATGATCGGAAACAAACTGGCAAACGCTATTAAGCCGAAACCGTCTATTACTGGGTTTCTCCCCGGTACGGTTGAAGCAAGCCCAAGCCCAAGAGCCGTCACTAAAGGCACAGTCACGGTAGATGTCGTCACCCCGCCTGAGTCGTAAGCCAATGGAATAATGAGCTTGGGGGCGTAAAAGGTTTGAATCACCACGATGACATAACCACAAATAATGTAGTAATGGATAGGATCGCCCGAAACGATACGGTAGCTGCCAAGTGAGATACCGATGGCAACGCCTAATGCCACGGCGATTCTCAGACCATTCACGCTGATACTGCCACCAGATACTTGGTTCGCCTTAATCGCCACTGCAATCAAAGAGGGCTCGGCTATCGTGGTACTGAACCCAATACAAAACGCGAAAAGGTAAACCCAGTAATAATCAAACCAAGCCAAGGTAAGACCTGAACTGATCTTGAACTCAGTTAAAAAACTGGGCTCGGTCAATTGCATGGCCATTGTCTCCCCTAGAGGAAACAACGCGAGCTCCAACCCCATCAAAAAGAGTGATAAGCCAAGAATGACGTAAAAGAAACCGATTAGCACTTTGGCAAGGTTATTGACAGGCTTACGCAGTACCGCTAACTGAAAACCGAAGATGATCACCGCAATCGGAATCACATCCATCACAGTGCCTAGAAAGGTGTCGATAAATTGCTGCACACTGATCATGTCACCACCATCCCGTACACCATGACAAACATCATCGGCAGAAGTGAAGCAAAGGCGATCAATCCAAAGCCATCAATCATCGGGTTTCGTCCTTTAATCGCCGAGGCTAAACCCACTCCCAATGCTGTCACTAACGGAACGGTAATGGTCGATGTTGTCACTCCGCCGGAGTCGTACGCAATCCCAATGATGTTTTCAGGGGCGAAAGCAGTGAGCACCACCACTCCAATATAACCTCCGATGATCATGTACTGAATTGGCCAACCTTTTAAGATTCGCAGCACCCCAAGTAAGATGGCGATCCCCACCGACAATGCTACGGTGAAACGCAAGCCATCGGCGTACTGTTCCATTTCGTCTAAAGAGTTGGGAATAACACCACCTTCAGCGGCCACTTCTGCAGCTTCGGCGGCCACTGCGGTTAATGCGGGTTCGGCAATGGTGGTGCCAAAGCCTAAACAGAAAGCGAAGGTCAATAACCAAAACACGCTCCCCTTGCGAGCAAAAGCTTGAGCCATCGACTCGCCAATTGGGAACAGACCCATTTCAAGGCCAAAGATAAAAAAAGTCAGTCCAAAAACCACCAGCACTAAGCCAGTTAGAATAGACAACAGATGAGGGAGTGGCTCTTGCAAAACAGCAAGCTGGAAGAAAGCAATCACCGCCACGATCGGCAAGAGATCCCTTAGACTACCTAACATGGCTCGAAACAAAGCAAGCACTGCCGTCATCGCAACTCCTAGTCATTGAAATTGTGTCTGGTTATTAATTACTAGGGCGTGTTGATCTTTCGTGAGTGTTTTTTGAACAGCATGGTAAAGAGTTATAATTTGCTTCGCCAAAAGTAAAACCATAACCAATACCATGCCAAGAACAATGCTAACTGATATTCGCTGGGAACTGCTACTCCAAGTTATGAAAAGTACAGGTCGTATTTACGATAAAACTGAACATCGAATGACATTTGAAGGAATACTTTATCGAATGAGAACAGGTATTCCTTGGCGAGATCTACCCTCTGAGTTCGGAGAGTGGAGTACCGTTTACAGACGATTTAATCTTTGGTCAAAGAAAGGGATTTTAGATAATCTTTTCAAAAGCTTATCTAGCATGGCTGACTTTGAATGGGTATTTCTTGATGGCTCTATAGTTAGAGCGCATCAGCATAGTACAGGTGCAGCTACTGAAAGTTCAGAGCAAATAGGAAAAAGTCGCGGGGGCAACTCAACCAAAATTCACTTAGCTGTAGATAGTGGTGGCCTGCCGATTTGCTTTGATTTATCAGAGGGACAACGCCACGATATAGTGCATGCCGAAAGCTTAGTTGAGCAACTCGATGAAGTTAATACCATCGTTTGTGATAAAGGATATGACAGCGAACCTTTCCGTACTTTTGTTAAGGAACGTGGCGGAGAAACAGTAATTGCTAAACGCAATTACGGACAAGATATAGACAAAGACAGTATGGATTGGTGTCTATACAAGTATCGTCACTTGGTCGAAAATGCCTTTGGGAGAATTAAGCATTATCGAGCTATTTCAAGTAGATATGACAAGCTAGAAAGGAATTATGCCAGCATGTTATCACTGGCATTCATGTTAATGTGGCTACCGATGTATTGTTGAACACGGAATGTACAGCAAAGATCAACACGCCCTA